>JBQCCH010000778.1:0-2787 GCA_051962375.1 Tepidisphaeraceae bacterium | reverse complement strand
GTCGGCTCAGGTCGCGCTGACGCAACTCATCGCCCGCAGGAGGGCGTCGAGCAGTTGCGGCGGATCGATCGGCTTGCACGCGTAGTCGGAACAACCCGCGCCGATGCACGTTTCACGATCGCCCGCCAGGGCGTTGGCGGTGAGGGCGATGATCGGCACCTCGCAGCCGGCGGCGCGCAGCGCCCGTGTAGCGGCCAGCCCGTCGAGTTGGGGCATTTGCACGTCCATCAGGATCGCGTCGAACGGCTTGCCTTTGGCGCTGGCGATCAAGGCGTGGTCGACGGCGTCTTGTCCGTTGGCGACAAAATCCATCTGTGCGCCCCAGCGGGTGAGCAGATGACGAAGCAGACTTTGTGTATCAGCGGCGTCCTCGGCAACCAGGACGCGCGTGCCATGCAGCATCGACTGCTGCTCCGCCCGGGCGACCGAATCCGGCCCCTGCGTCGCATCCGGAACGGCCGGGTAGCTCGATGTGCTGTTGTCGATGGTAAACGTGAAGGTCGAGCCCGCGCCCGGCAGGCTGGTGGCTTCGATATCGCCGCCCAGAAGCCGGACCAGGTCTCGTGCGATCGTCAGGCCCAGCCCCGTGCCGCCGACTTCGGAGTATCGCAGATGCCTTACCTGCTCGAAGGGCTCGAACACCCGCCGCAGGTGCTCCGGCGCGATGCCGCAACCCGTATCGATGACCCGAAACCGCATCAATGGCCGGCCGGCCGATTCGTGAGCGTCGATGTGGACCGTGACGGAGCCGTTGTTTGTGAATTTCAACGCATTGGCGACGAGGTTGGTCAGCACCTGCCGCAGCCGCATCGCGTCGGTGTAGGCAGTCGGGGACGTCATGGTGTCCATGGTGCAGCTGAGAATGACCTGCCGATCGGCCGCGTGGGGGGCGAGCATCCGCAGCACGTCGTCTACGACCGCCTTCACGTCGCAAGGCTTCCGCTCGATCGCCAATCGACCCGCTTCGATCTTCGACACATCCAACACGTCATTGATGAGCCGCAGCAGATGTTGCCCATTCCGGCGAATGGTGGCGACGTGCTCCTGCGATTGTGAAGCACTCAGTTCCGGATCGTCCAGCAGATCCGTGAACCCCAAGATGGCGGTCATCGGCGTGCGAATCTCGTGGCTCATGTTGGCCAGGAAGATTCGCTTGAACTCGTTCACTTCTTCCAGTTCCCGCGTGCGCTCCGCAACCTGGCGTTCCAGTTCCTGATTGCGCTGCGCGAAATGTTCGTTCAGCTCACGCTGCAAACGCTTGGCCGAGAAGGAGAGGCGAAAGCTGCTCAGATCGGCAGCAAACCGCCAGGTGTAGATCGCCAGCGCCACCATGAACACGGCCAACAGCCGATACGCCGGCCAGACCAGCGTCAGGATGAAAAATCCGTACCCGCACGTGGCGCAAAGCAGAAAGATCCTGGCCAGATCCATCAGTTTGTTGTTGCGGTCCTGCGGCTTTTCGGCCAAGTGGCAGGCGCGCCAGAAGCTGAAGATCTTCAGATACCCGACGATGACGACAATGTTCAGAACCAGCAGGCCGATGATCCAGGGCCAATCGGGCGATCCGTCCGCCAGTCTCAGGCAGTGGGTCTTCGGCAGGTAGTTGCCGAAATTGCTGAAAAAATCGTACTTGGAGAGAAACGACCCCTCGGCGGGCATGGCCGACATGGCGGCATGATCGTGTGCAAACACCAGAGCGGGCACAAGCAGTACCACGCTCAACGTCAGTCGCGGTAATCTTTGCATGGTCTGAACCGGCTTCCCAAACGCAAAAAGCGAATCATTTCCCGACAGACGCGATTAATGTAGCACGTTCATCAATTGTCGGAAAGCCGTTTAGACCGATTCCGCGTGCGGCGCGGCAATCGTCGCACTGTGTGGGAGACCACGCTGCCGCGAGTTTTGGGGCTAGGCGTAGTGC
This sequence comes from Tepidisphaeraceae bacterium, assembly GCA_051962375.1. Classification (GTDB taxonomy): domain Bacteria; phylum Planctomycetota; class Phycisphaerae; order Tepidisphaerales; family Tepidisphaeraceae; genus RYN-431. The sequence goes on along the minus strand of JBQCCH010000778.1, from coordinate 866 downwards.
ACGCTGTTGTTGACGATCACATCGAGCGGGTCGTATTTGGTGAGGTTGTACCCCAGCCCGCCGTCGAGCGTGTCGGGGCCGCCCATGCCGTTGAGGATGTCGTCGCCGTCGCCGCCGTAGAGGTTGTCCAGGCTCGTGCCGCCGAGCAGCGTGTCATTGCCGGCATCTCCGGAGAGACAGTCGTGCCCGGGACCGCCGTCGAGGTCGTCGTTGCCGTTGCCGCCGGTCATGCGGTCTTTGCCGGTGCCGCCGAAGAGCGTGTCGTTTCCGTCGGAGCCGGCCATTTTGTCGTTACCGCTGCCGCCGTACAGCAGATCGTCACCGTCGCCGCCGTTCATGGTGTTGGCGCCATCTGCTGCCGAGAGCGTGTCGTTGCCGGCGCCGCCATCCATGTAGGCTCCGACGACCTGGTCGGCCTTCGTGATCGAATCATTCCCCGCCAGGCCATAAGCCGTGATGAGCGAGACATCGCTGGCCGCGAAGGCGAGCGTTTGCCCGTTGACGGTGACGGCGTAGTACGCACCCTTGCGGCCGATGCCGATTCGATCGGCCGCACTCGTGCCATAGACACTCAGGACGCCGTCCGCCAGGCTTGCGAAGTTGCGAACGTCTGCGGTGGTGGTGGCCGTCGAGGTCGCGCCATCGGGACCGGTCACCGTGACGGTGATCGGCATCGCACCGCTCGCGGCCGCGCCGTACGTCTTTGTGCCGTAGACCGAATAACTGCCGCTGCGGTTCTTTTGAATGGTTCCGGCCGTCACGGTGCCGTCGCCCCAATCAATGGAGGCGGAAAAATTGCTGGCGGTGGCGGCGGGATTGGTGGTGCGGAAGGTAGCGACGGTCGCGAGCGCGAACTGGGCGGCAGA
>JBQCCH010000777.1:0-2851 GCA_051962375.1 Tepidisphaeraceae bacterium | reverse complement strand
GCCGACACCGGGCTCGGCAGATACAGGCACGCCGCAGACCGAAGGGCGAACGTTCCGAAAATCAATGCTTTCATATCAATCCTTAAAAAGTCGACGCACCCGGCAGCCGACGTGAACCCGCACACCGGCCCTGCCGATCGGCAGACGCGGGCACTGTCACGCAAAGCCACCAGCCACACGCCGGAGACCATCAAACACGTGAAAAACAAACACGTTGAGAAACGAGGGAAAACCGCGAACGCCGCGCGCAAGGGGAGAGCGCGCCTGGAGCGCTACGTCGTCCAGACGCAAAGCACCTGCTGCGGGCGTTTCGCAGGCGATGGAGAGGCGGCATCAACCGTCCGCACGCCCAGCGTACGAAGGCTGCCGCTCAAGGGGAGAGCCGTAAACAAGCAGACCGGAAGCAAACCCAGCTTATTCAGCTCCGGCACGGGAGCCGGGGCGGGCAGGTCTTTTTGCGACCCGTCCTTCGCACAGGTTTTCACGACGCAGCAACACTTGGATTTGCAGCAGGAATGCGCCGGCGGCTGCGGCATTCGCTCCGCACATCGGGCCGGCACGTTCAGCGCGGGCCAAAGGAGCAGCGAAAGAATCAGCAGCCATTTCATACATCCGCATTATTGGCACGCTCGACACGCCCCGCAATACAAAATGCTGCGTGATCGTCACTTTGCCTTGAGGCGCAATGCCGCATCGATCATCGGTGCCAGCCCGTACGGGTCACACCATTGTTGCGTGCCGACGATCTTCCCCTGCGGTGAAATCACCACCGCGCCGTCCGAGCCCAGGTCGTAGGCTTTGGCGGTGGTGTTGTCCATGTCCTCGACGACCATGTCGGTTGCCAGGTTCAGCGCCCGACGCGCCCGGATCGCCAGGTCCAGCCGCTGAGCGAGCGTCTTGGGCTGCTGAATCTGCACGCCGTCGTCCGCATTCCGCTGCACTTCCCATTCGCCCACCGCATGGGCCTCGCGCGTGTAGACGATCAGAAAATTCGTTCGAAACCGATACCGCATCCGCAGCGCGTCAATGAGCTTGGCCTGGTCGCGAAAGCTCGGGCTGCTGTACGAAGCGAAGATCAGCACCAGCGGATCGCCCGCGAAATTGTGCAGCGACACCGTCCCTTCGCTCAGCCGATACAGCTTGAAATCCGGCGCCGCATCGCCGGCAGAGAGCTTGGTCGGGCCGTCGAGCAGGGCGGTGTCCGAATCGGACGAAGACACCCCCGCAGCTTTCGCCGCGGTGGTGTTGGTGTTGCTCGGGGCATTCGCCGGCGGGGCATCCTTCTGGCGGTCCGCCTTATTCCGGGGGCCGCCCTCGTTCCGCAATCGCGGCAGCTCTTGCGCCAATTTCTGCTGCTGCGGTGGCGTGAGGATCGACTGCAATTGCGTCCGCAGATCCTGCATCACCTGCCGAGCCTGTTGGCGGGCGTTGGGCTGATCGTCCTTCGCCCCTTCGCGGATCTTCGTCATCTTCTCGCTCACGTCCGCGAGCAGGGCGTCGGTCTTGGTCTTCTGATCGGCCGTCAGATCCAGCTTGCCGAGCGCATCGCCCAATCGCTGCAGCATCGGTCCGCCTGCCTGCGCCCGGCGTCCGCGTTTTGCCGCATCGGCCGGCGCTTCCGAAGGCTGGGTCGACGGCGCATCCTTCGGCGCGATCTCTGCGTTCTGCTGGAAGGCTTCGCCTCCCCCGCGCCGTTCGGATTGCAGCTTCGTTTGCAGTTGCTGCATCTGGTCCGGCGTCAGGATCGACTTCAATTGGTCGCGCACCCCCGACAGGGCTTCCTGCACTTTTTGCCGACGCTCCTCGGGCGGCAGATTCTTCAATCCCTTCAGCATCGGCCGCATCGTCTCGGCGGCCTCGGCCTTCACTTGTTCGATCTGCTGCTTCTGATCCGCCGTCAAGTCCATGCCTGACAACGCCCGATCCAGCCGGCCCATCAGATGCGGTTCCGTCGTCGGCACCTTTTTATTTGCCGTCAGTGCCGACATCGGCAGTCCCAGCGCCACCGCCAGCAGCACCATCGCCGCCCAGCGAGGCCCGTTCCAGTTCTTTCTTCGCGTCATAGCGTCCTTTGGTTAGTGACACCCATCAAACGCGCCGGCGGCCAAATTATTCTCAGCCGACTACCACGATCTCGCGTCCGAAACCCCCGCAACCCGAACGGCTCACAGGCCCGTTCACAAGCCCGCGCACAGGCCCGCGCACCGCTGTGCCAGGTTCGCCCGCGGCACCCATTCGTGCCCCGCATCCGACAACAAATACGCCCCCGCCTCGGGCCCGCTGACCATCTCCAGGGTATTCGCCACCAGATAATCCGCACCGCTCGCCCGGCGGGATTTTTCCGCCACCTCCAGCAATTGCGCGTGCGTCAGCCCCACTTCCAGCTTGAATTTCACCAGCAATCCGTGGTGGCCCCAGTCCGTCCGGAATCGATCGACGATCTTCGCCGTCCGCTCGCCGAGGATCGCAATCGCGTCGTGATCGCTCTTGACCTTGCCCGCCTGCACGTCGCGCACGATCCAGCGCTCAGTGCCGTCCGCCAACCGCTCCCGCTGCGTGACGGCATACGTCCGCTGCGGCGCATAATCCGCCACGGCCGCGGTCATAAAGATCGCGTCGTAAGCGTTCGCCGCCAATTGCTGTTCCAGCAAGCGCATGAGGTCGGCATGCGATCGAAACGCCACCGCCCCCATTCCCGCCGCCCGAGCCGCCTCCAAGTGGGCCGGATTGCTGCTGAACAGGTCCACGGCTCCCAACCCGCGCAACGCCTCGGCAATCGAAAATCCGGTATTGCCCGTAAAGATGTTGCCCCAATCGCGCACGCGATCGATCATTTCCCGGGTATTGCCCG
>JBQCCH010000776.1:0-2546 GCA_051962375.1 Tepidisphaeraceae bacterium | reverse complement strand
ATGACGCGTGCGATGTCCGCAAATGGGTGTCGGCCACGATCTATGGGATGATCGGCCTGGCGCGCGTGCTGCAGCTGGATGCGCAACATCAGCTCGATCGCGCGGCATTCCTCGACGAACTGCGATGGGGCAACCGCTACTTCCTGGCGATGCAGGAACCGGCAGGCTACGTCATGGACTGGTGCGGCGGGGATACGGGCAACCACTTCACGGACAATCGGCCGAACACCGGAGACGATCGGCGCATCCGAACGGCCGCCTGCGAGCAGCCGGCGCAATATCAATTCATCCTCGCCCAGGCATTGGCGGCCGAGGCGTTTCGAAGCACGATGCCCGAAGCGGCCAACCACTGCCTCGCCGCCGCCCGGCGGTGCCTGTCATGGTGCGAAGGGCAACGCCGCGATCGCGCGATGACCCACGCGGCGGCCGTCTCCGCGATCCTCGCGCTCTATCGCACGACCTCCGACACCCGCCTGCTGCCGATGATCGACAAGCACCTCACCCTGCTAATCGAATTGCAAGCCCTCGGCACGGCAAAGCAGCCGGGCGGGTATTTCTTTCGCGATTCGTCGCGTGCCGAACCCTTGCGCGATATCTCCGACGGCAATCTGCCGCTCATCGCGCTGAGCGAAGCGGTGCTGGCATTCCCCGAGCACCCCGACGCGGCCCGTCGCCGCGCGGCCTTGGGAAAGCACGTGGATCATCTCGCGGAAATGAGCCGCCGCGGCGCCTTCGACACGATTCCGTTCGGGCTCTACGTCAACGCCGATCCGGGGGGCGATCGACGCTACGGCGATGCCTGGTATCGCTGGTTCATGAAGCCCGGCCACGACCAGCAGAATGATGACTGGTGGGTCGGCATCAATGCGCATCTGGCATCCAACGGCGTGGGGCTGATGCTGGCGTCGCAAGCGCTCGGCGATGCGAGCCTGACCGCGATCGCCCAGCGCCAGTTCGACTGGATCCTGGGCAGCAATCCGTTCGACTGCAGCACCGTCACCGGCGCGGGCCGAAATCAGCCGGCCCTGTTTCGCACGTCGGAATTCACGCCCAACACGCCCCTACTCGTAGGTGGCGTGATGAACGGCATAGGGGGTACTCCGATGGATACTCCCCTACTCGCTTCCGGGAACTACAATACCTGCGAATACTGGACGCCCATGGTAGGTTACTTTGGATGGCTCGGAGCGCTTCTTCAGTCGATCTAGTTCGCGGCTTTCGTCACCCTCCTTCGCACATTTTTATCGCGTTTCCGGCCGATATTTTTGGCTTCACCATCTCCAAGACTCCGCTGGCGTTACGTTTTTTAGATGGCGTACCTGTTTTATTCCGCAGGGCGTACCTTGGCATTTTTTTCTTGCCTTCACTTGGGCCAGGAGTAGGTTAGCCGACACGTTAGTCATCCCGCCGTCGCAAGAGGAAGGGATGACCCACCGTGAGTGGAAGGTTCTGTTTTTTGTGTCGGCGCTATTCACATCGAACGCCGACCGGTGCCTGCAAACCATCCCGCAAGATCGAAGTCATCTTGCCGCGTGGTTGTTCTCTCGGAGGCCCAAGTGCGCCAACATTACATCACCACGCCGCTCGAGCCGGAGCCGCAAGCCCCGGCGCGAATCGAAGATGTTCCCGTCAGTTCGCTGGTGCTGGCCGTCTGGAATCGCAGGACGACGGTGCTGCTCGTCGCGTTGGCATCGGTGCTGCTGGGATGGGCCTACCTGAAGGTCGCGACCCCCGCCTACCGGGCCACCGCGCGGCTGCGGGTGGACGAAGCTGCTCCCCGAGCCTTCAGCGACGCCGGCCAGACGGTGCTTCGCTCCGACACGTTCGCCAACACGCAGGCGGCCGCGCTGCAGACCTTGCCCGTCCTGCATCGCGCCCTGGGCGGCGTGCAGGGGCAGGCGCCGAAGACGCTGGCCCCAGCGCATGGCGATCCTGCGGAATGGCTGCTGGACCGGGGGCTGCTGACGGTCGACACGGCCCGCAAATCCGACGTGATCGAAGTGACCCTGCAATCGCCCGACCCCCGCGAGGCGGCCGCCCTCGCCAACGCCATCGTCGACGCGTTCGTGGCCGTTCAGGGAGACGCGCTCCGCACGCAGGGAACGGAGATGATCGCCTCCCTGCGATCGGAGCGGCAATCCCTGATCAAAGACCGCGCCACGGCCGTCGAGCGGATGATCGCGTATCAACGCGAGCACAACACCGTTTCCTTCGCCGGTGATCGCTCGAACCTCTCCCGCGAGCGCGTGGCCGAGCTATCGCAGCGGTTGACCGAAGCGCGCGTCCAGACGATGGATCTTCGCGCCCAGCGCAACGCGATTCAGTCGGCAATCCGCGATCCGGCCGCGCTCCCTGTGTTTGTTGAGTCGCTGAAGTCGGAATCGCGCGAATGGGGTCACACCGATTACGAAGACCTCAAGCGTCAGGAGCAGCAATACGAAGTCACGCTCGCTGCCAATGGCAGCCTGGCTTCGAACAACCCGCGCTCGCAGCAGATTCAATTGGCGATCCAGTCGGCCAAAACGCAGATCGCGCGGATCGAAACC
>JBQCCH010000775.1:0-2770 GCA_051962375.1 Tepidisphaeraceae bacterium | reverse complement strand
CAAGGCGGCGACATCGACCACGTATTCGTCGAGCCCCGCCGGCTCTATTTGATCTCCACCAAAACCCACCGCCGCCACGTCACCCGCACCGCCAGCGGCTCCGCCCGCCTCAACGGCCAACCGATGGACGAAATGTACGACGAAGCCATGCGGCTCGCCCTCTGGACGCGCGACCGCCTGAAAACCGTCCTCGGCGATCAAGTCCCCTGGGTCCAGCCGGTCCTCTGCCTCCCGCACGTCCACAGCGACCTGCCGCCGACCGAGGGCAAAGTCTGGCTGCTGAATGACCAGACGCTGCTGGAAACCCTGGAGCCGGAGAAACCGAAGTCGAAGATCGCGGCGAAGCGGGTGGAGCTTGTTGCGGGGGAACTGGCGAAAATTACGTGTTGAATGGATTGGGTGGCGCAGGTCGGTTGGCCACCCTGCAGCTTTCGCCGATCCACACAGGTGGAACCACCAACCTATCCAATTCCCCAATGGAGCGAAGCTTCCCGCTGTCTTCAATCTCGCTCAAACTTGCTCCAGCCCAACACTTCGACCAGAATCCAATGATCCACACAATGTCGGATAAAGGGAATTAAATGATCGCTGCAACGTTAGGAAAAGTTTGGGCTCGCCCATGCGTCCGACCAGCGGCGTTTCTCCGTTGGGCGGGCAGTAAAAAACAACTGGTTGACGTCCTTCGCGCATATTGGTCGCCGACTTTTAAGAGGTATGTTGAACCTTTTGCTGGTAGTTCAAGACTGTACTTTGCAATCGAGCCTGAAAGCGCGTTATTAGCAGACAAAAACGCAGGCTTGATCGAAGCATATGACGTCCTGAAAAGCGAACCCCTCATTTTATACAGAGCTATATCAGCGCTGCCAACCGATGAAGAAAGCTATTACCGTATTAGAGCCAAAATCCCCAACCGAAAGCTCGAACGGGCTGCAAGGTTTATTTATCTCAATCGCTTCTGCTTTAATGGCATTTTCCGGACAAATAGAAAGGGCGAGTTTAATGTCCCATATGGCCAAACGAAGCGCAAAAAGGGCTGCATTCCACCACTTGAACAGTTTTTAGCATGCTCGCGCTTGCTCCAAGGTGCTGATGTAAGGGCTTGGGACTTCGGAACAACACTTCGACATGTTCGGGCTGGCGATTTTGTGTATTTAGATCCGCCTTATGCGGCGGATGGACCGCGCATTTTCAAAGAATACAGTCAAAAACCATTCTCTCTTGATGATTTAGATCGACTTTCAGAACACCTGAACAAGATCTCACGACGCGGCGCGTCATTCGTTTTGAGTTACGTCGATTTGCCGCAAGCACGGGAGGCTTTCAGCAAGTGGAACGTGAGACCAATTGTGGTGCGGCGGCACGTTGCCGGTTTCACAGGTGCGAGACGTGTCGCAAATGAACTTCTTGTCACCAATTTAGAGCAATAGCAATGGCAAATAGATTGGCGGAAACTGAACTCGAACAGCTACCGGTAAGGCACATTGATCGAAATCCGGAAAACCCGCGTCTGATTTTCCGACAGGGAGAATTGGACGCACTTATGGATTCCGTGCGGCAATACGGTGTCCAAGTACCCATCGCTGTCTACCGGGATGGGCGGCGCTACATTCTGATTGATGGAGAGCGACGCTGGCGATGCTCACTCAAGCTAAATCTTCAAACGATTCCCGCATTGGTACAGCCAAAGCCCGCTCAGTTGGACAATTTGCTCTTGATGTTCAACATTCATGCGTTGAGAGAACAATGGGATCTACTGACCATCGCTTTGAAGTTGCCTCGGATTGAAAATTTATTGATTGAACAGGGGCACCACACTACTGAGGCTCAACTTGCCTTACAGACGGGCTTGCCGCGCGCAGTCATACGGCGCTGCAAGATGCTCGCACAACTACCTGAAGAATATAAGGAGGAAATCAAGCAAGAGCTGAGAAAGCCAAAGGCTCAACAGAAAATTACCGAAGACTTATTTATTGAAATCGAGAAGTCGCTGAAAACTGTCAGCAATCGAATGCCAGATGCGATGCCGCCGTTGGCGGAGGCGCGACAAATCATTTTAGATAAATACAAAAACAAGACTTACGAAAGCCGAATTGATCTTCGGTTGATCCCGAAAATCGCGAATGCCGCGAAGGTCGGGGCGGACGTCAACAAGGCGAAAAATGCACTGAAGAAGCTTTTTACGCCGAATAATTACTCAATTCAAGCAGCATATACGGCAACTGTCCAAGATGCATATTTAGAGCGAAATGTCGTAAGCCGTATTTCATCACTCAAAGAGCATCTTACGCAACTTGACGTAGACGATGTTGATGACGAGTTACGTCACGCTCTGGAGTCGCTTGTAGATGATTACAAAAGGCTACAGGAGGGTTGATTTTGCATTTAGATGTTAATACCGAAAAACTGCACCCTATCGCGTCGGAAGCGTGGTCGTTTTTCAGAAGCAATCGTGGCGCTTCTAAGCGACAAATCGAGAGACCTTTGCCGAGTGTAAACATCTACGTTCCAACTATTTGGGGCCAAATGCCGACAGGCCGATTGGTAGCGATAGAGGTTACCGATGTTGCCCTTCCAAAAACATTTGGAGATTTTGTTCATCAATGCAGAAACGATCACATCCCTGTTCAGGTGTATATAGCGATGCCTGATGAGGCACATGTCGAGCAAAAGGAATTCAATAGAAGATTTGCGATCGCTCACAATCTTGGTTTTCTAACCGTCAATGAGTCCAAAACGTGTTTCGTGGATAGAGAGGCACTCTCTCTTTCTT
>JBQCCH010000774.1:0-2193 GCA_051962375.1 Tepidisphaeraceae bacterium | reverse complement strand
CGAAACGCCGTAATCGAACCGGCCCGCGTGCGGGTTGGTCGTTCCGTATTTTTTGTTCGATCCGGTGTCCCGCAGCTCGACGCTGCGCAACAGGGAGGCGGCCGTGGTCGAAAGCGCCGTCGGCACCAGCACGAATTGCGGCTGCACCAGCGTCGGGTCGCCGTTCTTGTCGACTTGATTCAGGAACGCCGTTTCACCGGCCGTCAGGCCGTCGATGCCAAGCGCCGAGTCGGCACCATCCAGCAGATTGCCGTTGGCTTCCGAGAAAAAATTGCTCGGGTTGCTCAGCAGGAGCGTGAAGACATTCCGCTCGACGCTGATCGCGGCCATGCGGCCCAGCGGTTGCGCGAGCCCCTGCAACATGCCAAGGTCATCGTTCATGATCATCTGGCGGGTCAGGGCGATCATTGCGCCGTCGGTGTCGGCCTGCAGCGGAAAGGCTTCTTCACCGAGCGTGATATGCTTCAGCTCCCCATCCGGCCCCACCTTCTGGAACTTGCCCAGCCCGGTCATCCGGTAGAGGGTCGCGGGCTTGAAGTCCTTCAGCTCGCGGATACCGCAAAACTGCGGCCAGGTGGTTTTCACGCCAAGGTAGCCGCTCATCACGAATTTATTCGCGACGTTCGACAGGATGCCCGGCAGACTGATCGAGCTGAACCCGTCGGCTTGGATGACGTTGCCGGCATGGAACGTGGCCCGAATCACGTCCGGCGTCACGCGGCCGAAGTCGCCCGACTCGCCGGCCTGCCGCAAAACGAACCGCATCGCGGCGTGAATGCCGGAATTGGCGAATTTGCTGGAGCTGACCGCGTCGACGGTTTGCTCCCCGTACTCTTTGGCGACGAACTTTTCATTGAGCCCGGACGCCAGGAGCATCGCGGCCTCAACGTGATCAGCAGCGCCGGGGCGTCGGGTCGCTTTGGCCTCGGCAGGATCGTTTCGGCCATAGGCATTGATGCGCGGCGAGCCGACCTCGTAGAGCTTGATCTTGAAACGACTGGGGCTCCAGTTCTCTTTCAGGGCCGTGGCCATGATGTCGGGGTACTTGCCGCCGAATTGCTCGTGGGCCGCGGCGATGGCGTCGATGCGGGCCATTTCCTCGGCCTCGCCGTCGGGGAGCCGTGCCGCCTGGATGACGGCGGCCGTGCCGGCGGGGGTGCTGGTGGTTGTTTGATCGATGGGGGTTGCTTCGTTGCCGTTCATGGGCTTCCTTGAGGAAAGAATCTGCGCGCTGGTTTGATCGTCGGCGCCGAGCGCGACGAAACTGATTTCCTTGAGCGAACTGGTGCGGGCGACGACCAGGGGGCCGGTGAACGTCTGGCCGTTGACTTTGACGCTCGAGCCGGCCGGAACGCTTTCACGCCGGCCGACGACAGCGCCGACGGACGCCTGAAACTTAAAGCCCGCGTCATTGAGGTCCGCGATACGTTGAGCCCTGGGCGAATTCGGGTAGACGTTTCCGGTCACCTGCAGCTTGCCGGCGTTTTTTGTGATCGTCTTCGTCTGGCCAATGATCGAATCGAGCGAGGCGTCATGATCCACCAGGATCGGCCGGGAGCTGCTGCCGACGTCCAAGCCTGTCAGGTCGATGACGACCGGAACATTCCAGCCCGACACATTCAGCATGCCGCCGGTGTAGCCGATCATTTCAAACCGCCGCGATGCCGGTGATGCGCTCGGGGCGCTCCCCGCTGCCGCGGCGGCGCTCGGGGCGGCCAACTTCGCATCGCATTTGAGGGTGAGGGTTTCGCTCATTTTTGGCAAATCACCTTTCCGGTGTGGATGCAGTGCCCGATCCATTCGACTTGATCGGCCGTGTAATACGGCACGCCGTCAAGGGAGAAAGCGGGTTGCTGCTGGAGCTGGTTGGCGGCGCTTTGGAAGAACTTCAAATACGTTCGGATTTCGTCGCATGCAGCGCCGATCGAAACGTATTTAGCCGGTTTGATCGTCGGCGGCATGGCAGTTGGGCTGGGGCCTCCATGGCGGGCAAATTACGAAAACCGAAAAACCCGCTTGCCAAAATTTGGCACAAAATCACAGGTAGACGACTCGTAGCTTTTGCCCGCACGATTCGCACGTGCAATTGCGGATTGAACCTTCGGCATCGCGCCGGCTCCGATCGGTGTGGATCCGGGCAGAACCGCACGGGCAACGCAGCCGTTTCACCCGTATTTCGATCCGGGCGGGCGG
>JBQCCH010000773.1:0-2558 GCA_051962375.1 Tepidisphaeraceae bacterium | reverse complement strand
CCGATCAGGGGCGGCGGCTGGTGCGCGGGTATGCGGCCCTGCGGTACGACGCGGTGAATGTTTCGTACCGCGACCTCGGCTTCGGCAAATCGGCGGCCGTCGCGTCGCTCGGGCCGTTGCCGGCGATCTCGGCCAATCTGGTCGACGCATCCACGGGCGAGCCAATTTTCAAACCCTTTGTCGTCGTGACAAAAGCGGGGGTGCGGATTGGGATCATCGGCCTGAGCGAAGCGCCGCCCGACGTTGCGCAGTTGCCGCGGGTTCAAGCGCAACTGAAGGGCGTTCGGATCGATCCGCCGCTGGCGGCGTTGGATCGGGTGCTGCCGCGCGTGCTGGCGCAGGTGGACCGGGTGGTGGTCGCGTATTACGGCTCGGCGAGCGGGGTCGAGGCGCTGCGCGAGCATCTGAACGGCCGGCCGATCACGGTGCTGGTGGGTGGGTGTCGTGTGGAACCGGCGGCGGGCCTGCCGCGGGTGATCGGCGTGGCGTCACAGCATGGCAAGTATGTCGCGCAGGTGTCGCTGGCGCCTTCGGAGCCCGATGCGCATCAATGGCCCGTCGCGCCGGCGATTCCTGAGGACCCGGCGATTTCAGCGGCATTGACCGAAGCGCCCGCGAAGGAATGAGCGAGGCAGGTGGATCATGAAACGAACGCATGCATGCGTAGTCGGGTCGGTGTTGTGCCTGGCGGCGATGGTTCGCGGAGCGACGCCGGCATTGCCGGAAACGCCGGTGTTGGGCAAGCCGTATCCGGTGCGCGCCAGCGGACAGAATTCGAGCGTGCGGCTGACGGTGATGAATGCGTCGCTGGTCGATCATTACGGCCCGCTGAAAGCGCCGGCGGGGCGGCGGTGGGTGGTGCTGAGCACCGATTGGCAGAACATCATTCCCCTGACCGACGCGGCCGATCCGGCGTCGACGGCGTACAAGGTGCCGGCGATTGCGGATCACGTGTACCTGGTACTGGACGGCCGGCGTGTGGGGCGGCTGGCGGATGCGGCGGCGAAGGCCACGGGGCATGTGCCGGTGCGCGATCTGGCGCTGGACCACATCGGCGACCGATTGCGGGGCAATCTGCTGTTCGACGTGCCGGCCGACGCGCGCCTGGGCTGGGCGGAGCTGCGGTATTACGACGCGACCGGTGGGCCGATCGTGGTGCGGTTGGGTGATCCGGCAGAGGAAGCGCGGGCGAAGTCACCCTTGCGACCGATCACGCCGGCGAAAGAGAACGCGATTCTGCAGGCCGGCGTTTATGGGGTGAAGGCCGACCCCACCGCGCCCGCCGCGCCGCCGGGGAAGCAGGCGGTGCGAATCGATTTCCGGGCGATGAGCCGGATGACGCTGCCGGCGGTGTCGGGCTCATCGCCGACGCCGACGGTGGTGGATTGGACCGATTCGCGCAAGTACCTGTCGCTGGTGGTGGATGGAGAATACATCGCCGTCCCGCAGGACGCGCCCGACACGTTGCCGCCGACGCCGCGGTTTTTGCCCGACATCGCCACGGGGGGCGATCTGGTGTTCGTCGTGCCGAAAGATGCGACATCGCTGGAACTACGGTGCGATTTTCCGAACGCGGTCATCGCGGGTAAGCAGACCCGGCCGACGGGGTTGACGTTGGCGGTGCAGGGCGCGCGGCCGGCGCTGGTGAAGCGGGCGGCGTTGAAAACGGTCGATGACGATGTGTTTCAGGTCGAGATCACGGCGAGCCATCGCACCGACACCTTTGCGGGGAAAAAGCCGGCGGCCGGGGAGGCGTTTTGGGTGGTCGACGCCAGCGTCACCAATCGCGGCCAGCGGGGCGAGTTTTTTCAGACGGCCGATCAACTGAAATACCTGAGCGGCCAGGCGCAACGCGGGTTCGACGAAGTGACGGCCCTGGGACCGCACCCGTCGCCGGCGGTGCTTTGGGTGCCGCCCGCGGAACGGCGGAGCTTTGAGCTGGTCTTTCGCGTGCCGGCGCAAGAGGCCGATCTGCGCCTGGCGTACAACGGCGTGAGCAAGGCGGAGGTGCTGGCCTTCGGTGGTGACACGGTGTCGCCGGCGGAGAAATCGCCGGCGGCCGTCGCGCAAAAGCCGGCGGAGACGAGCGCGCCGGAGAAGACAACCGATCCAGCGAAGCCTGCAGAATCGAAAACATCTGCGTCGAAAACAGAATCGAAATCGACTGAATCGAAGCCGCCTGCTCCGGCGTCGGCGTCCGCGGAGAAGCCGTTGGTTGTCGACGCGCATGAATTTCCGTCGCGGGTGGCGGCGCGTCCGGCCCTTGCGCCGAAAGGGCTGGCCGGCGTGGGGCTGACGCCGGAGGCGGTCAATCAGGCGATCGACCGTGGGGCGGGGGCGCTGTGGGCGCGGATTCGCGCGCGGAACGAGAAGGATCGTCAATCGCTCGGGGACGAGCGGACGGATTTCATCGCGGCCTTGGCGCTGGTGCACGCGGGGTATGCGAAGAAAGACCCGGCCTTCGATGCGGCGCTGCGCGGGATGCTGGCGAAGTTCGATCCGCGGAAGGTGGCGCAAACGTATGAAAACGGCATCGCGTGCATGCTGATCGAAGCGTA
>JBQCCH010000772.1:0-2237 GCA_051962375.1 Tepidisphaeraceae bacterium | reverse complement strand
CGTCCGGCTGATCCGGCCGCCGATCGAGCCTAGGTCCAGCTCGGTGAGGATTTTGGTCCCATGCTGTGTCACGGTTTGGTGATTCAGAACTTCATACCGGCCAAACAGCCGGTCTTGGCTTTCGGGCGAGCCGTCCACGGTGACGCGCGTCGCAGGGGTGATGCCGTACGTCTGGTTTTCGCCGAGCACATGCAAAGAGCCAGCGCCCGGATCATAACTGCCGGCTTGGATGTAGGCGGTGGGCGGCTTGGATTCGGTGACGTAAAGAACCAGAACGACGCCCGCGCCGATCAGTCCAAGCAGAATGAAGCCGTAACGTGTGATCGAAGCGCGGGCGGCGGATGACTTGGTGCGTGCTTCGCGCCAGGCGATCGGATTCATCCAAACCGTGCGCGGGGCGCGCGTGCCACGGATGACGCGGAGCGGAACCCATCGGGCAAGCGTCTGGCGAACCGAAAAACTCGATTGCGCCACACGCCGGAGAACGACGATGGAAGGCAGCACCAGCACCGCGCTCAGCGTGAGCATGAACGTGGGAAAGAAGGTCGCCGGCCGCGTCAGATACCACTCCATCGGCCAATGGCGCAGGACAGGGGGCAGCGTGGTGACATCGGGCGGGCGATTGCCGGAAAAGAGCGTTTGCAGCGCAAGAAACGGGTGAATGCCGCTGAGCCAACCGGTGGCGGCGCGTTCGGCAGTGGGCTGCTGCGTGAGCGGATCGATCAACGTCGGGTGCATCCAGCTGGCTTGATCGAGCAGATAGCCGCCGACCAGAAACGTGATGATCAGCATGTAGAAGCTGAAAATCGTGCGGCGTGTGCCGATTTTGAAGGTGGCGATCGCGGTGGCGAGCGCCCCGGTGACGATTGCGGTGGCCGCGGCGATCGTAAATGAAAGGGCGATATCGCCGATCCCGACGCCGCCGAAAATTTGCGTAATCGAGAAGATCGGTATGCCGCTGATCAGCAGGGCGACGATGAAAAACAGCCGAGAGCCGAGCGAGCCCAGAATGATCTGGCCGTTCGTCAGGGGGGTTGAAAGGAGGATGTCGTAAGTTTGGGCGTCTCTTTCCTGGGTAATGGCGCCGGCGGTAAAGATCGGCGCGAGCAGCGATACGAGAAACAACTGCAAATACGACATTTGCATGAAAATGCGTTCGCTCGCGCTGGCGAGCTGATCGAGCGAACTGCCGGTCACGCCGCTGGAAGTGAAAATCGCCAGCAGGACGACGCCGATGAGCAGGGCGAGGTAGATGCACCGCGTCAGCAGGTCCCGCATTCGCTGGCCTGCCATCGATACGACGCGGATCAGGATCGGGTTGCCCGGGAGGAGCCGCCAGAGGTAAGTGGGAATGCCGAGCATCAGGAATTCTCTTTGGATCGACCGGACGGCGTCATTTCCCGGCCCGCCATGCTGATTTCAGCGTGTGCAGGGTGAACTCGCGGAGTGTGGCGGCGCCGGCGTCGCTCGTGAGGCGCAGGGGATGCTCGTCTTCGGTCGGGAGGAAGCAGCCGGAAAGAACTGTCTCGCCGTGATTGGCGAAGATCTCAATCGACGTGCGATCGACCAGCACGCGCAACACCACTCGGCCGCCATTCAGCGGCAAGGAGACCTTTCGATCCCACGCGGAAAGAAACAGATGGCCGCCCGCGGGCTGCAGCGTGATCGGCAGGCCGCGAATGTTGAGCGTGACGGATTTTGAGCTCTCCATGTCGATGTCGGCGGAGAGATCGAAAATCTCGCCGGCCACGTCGTCCAAGACCGGGGTTGCCGAAAGTCGAACGTTTTGGCGATGCAGCGTCGACTCATAAAGCGACTCGATCTCCTTCACCGGCCAGCGGAAAATGCGGGGCCCCTCCGACGTCGATTTCAGCGTAAGCACGGCAGGGAACGACAACTGCTGGTTGAAGGGCATGCCGGGGTACTGCCCGCCGCGCATCCATCCGATTTGAATGCGGCGGCCGTCTGCGGGGGGGATGTCGCTATAGGTCTGGGCGGCGTAGAAATTGGGGCCGTGTTCGAATGCAAGGGACGGGGTTTGCGGCCGGAAGGTTTGCCCGTCAAACGCGCCTACCAGGTAATGCCCATTGGCGGCGGTGAAGATCCACTGGGTTTTGCCAGCGTCGCCGTCAAGATCGAGCGGGAAAAAGTCGGGGCATTCATCGTCATCCAGATCGATGTCCTGCAACTTCGACCAGGCCTTTAAGTCTTTGGAATGGAACAGCGCGAACTTGCCC
>JBQCCH010000771.1:0-2313 GCA_051962375.1 Tepidisphaeraceae bacterium | reverse complement strand
AGACCCTGCTGATGATGCTCACCGCCGGCGCCTCCCTCGTTTTGGGCGCCGGCGCTCACGGAGACCAACCCATGCCCACCGCCGAGCCCGCGATGCCCTTCCATGATTACGCGCGAACGCCCCCCATGGGCTGGAACTCGTGGGACTGCTGGGGCACCGGCGTCACCGAAGCCCAGACCAAGGCCAACGCCGATTACATGGCCAGCAAACTGAAAGCCCACGGCTGGCGGTTGATCACGGTCGATATCCAGTGGTATGAGCCCAAGGCCTCCACGCTCGCCTACCGGCCGGATGCCCACCTGATCCTCGACGGCCACGCCCGCCTGCTGCCGGCCGAAAATCGCTTCCCTTCTTCCGCGAATGGCCAAGGCTTCAAGCCTCTGGCGGACTATGTGCACGCGAAGGGATTGATGTTCGGCATCCATCTGCTGCGCGGCATTCCGCGGCAGGCCGTCGCCGAGAAGCAACCGATCGCCGGCACCTCCTACACCGCGGCCGACATCGCGAATGTCAAAGACATCTGCCACTGGAACCCGGACATGTACGGCGTCGACATGACCAAGCCCGGCGCGCAGGCGTATTACGACTCGGTTTTCAAGCTGATCGCCTCCTGGGACGTCGACTTTGTCAAAGTCGATGACCTGTCGCGTCCGTATTTCGAACACATCCCTGAAATCGAAGCGATCCGAAAAGCGATCGATCATTCCGGCCGGCCGATGGTTCTTTCGACCAGCCCCGGAGAAACGCCCCTGGCGGCGGCGGAGCATGTGGTGCATCACGCCAACATGTGGCGCATCTCCGACGATTTCTGGGATGACTGGAAAGCCCTGAAAGAGCAATTCGCCCGCTGCGCCCACTGGGCGCCGTACATCGGCCCCGGTCACTGGCCCGATGCCGACATGATCCCCTTCGGCCGAGTCAGGGCGTGGGAACCGAAAAATAAAAAGGGTTGGACCCACTTCACCCCGGATGAGCAGCACACGCTGATGAACCTCTGGTGCATCGCGCGCTCGCCCCTGATCTTCGGGGGAAATCTGCCGGAAAATGACGACTTCACGCTGTCGCTGATGACCAACGATGAAGTCCTGGCGGTGAACCAGTCTTCCACGAAGAATCGGCAGGTGCTGCGCCAGGATGATCTCATCAGTTGGCGCGCCGACGCGCCGGATGGCGGCATTTACATCGCCCTCTTTAACGTCCGCGATGCCGGCGAGCCGGCCAAGGTGTCGATTGATTGGCAATGGCTCGGATTGACTGGCGATTATGTCGTCCGCGACCTGTGGCTGGGCAAAGACATCGGCACGGAAAGCCAACAGGTGAGCGCGACGCTCAAGCCGCATGCATCGGTGTTGTACAAGCTCACCCGCGCTCACTGATCGCCGGGCTCAAACTGCAGCGTGGATAAAACAAGATTTTGAGGACACCTGATGAAACCTTCGACCATCCCCCTCGTCACCCTGCTGCTTAGCGGCCTTACTTCGTTCACCTTGGCCGAGGGCCCCGCAAAGCCGGCTCACGGGCCGGTGCCGGCCACCACGTTCCCGGCCGACGCACCGCCCCCCATCCTCACCGATAAATTCACCGCCGACCCCGATGCCCGCGTGTTCGGCGATACGTATTACATTTATCCAACCGTCGACAAGGAATTCTGGAAGACCACCGAATTCAACGTCTGGTCTTCCAAAGACCTGATTCATTGGACCGATCGGGGCGTCATCCTGAATATCGCGGGCGGCGATGTCTCGTGGGCAACCGGGTCTGCCTGGGCGCCCGGCGTCACCACGCGCGATGGCAAGTACTACATGTACTTCTGCGCGAACCAGCGCATTGGCGTCGCCGTCGCGGACCGACCGACCGGCCCCTTCAAGGACGCGATCGGCCACCCGCTGGTGGAGGCGGGGAATCCTCCGCAACTGAAGGGCCAGCAAATCGACCCGTGCCCCTTCATCGACGACACCCCCACCCACGATTCTTACCTGTACTGGGGCAACAGCCACCTGTACGTGCGCAAGCTTGCCCCCGACATGATCTCTTTCGCGGGCGAATTGAAGGAAATCACGCCCAAGATCAACAAAGGCCGCTTCAATGAGGGGATCTTTGTCATCAAGCGCAAGGGAACGTACTACTTCATGTGGTCGGAAAACGACGCGCGCTCGCCCGATTATCGCGTCGCCTATGGCACATCCAAATCACCGTGGGGGCCGATCTCTGTTCCCGAGCACCGCATCATTCTCTCCAAATCCGGCTCGGTCGTGGGCACGGGGCACCACAGCGTGATCAATGTGCCGGGAACCGACCGCTGGTACATCGTCT
>JBQCCH010000770.1:0-3587 GCA_051962375.1 Tepidisphaeraceae bacterium | reverse complement strand
GCGTCCGCCTTGACGACAATGACGCCCGCCTTGGTGAACTGAAACGCAACGGAGCCGCTGGTGCCCAGGTTGCCGCCGTTTCGTTCGAACAGCGCTCGCAGGTCCGGCGCGGTGCGCGACCGGTTGTTCGTCAGGGCTTCGATGATCAAGGCAACGCCGCCCGGGGCATACCCTTCATACGTGACGGCTTCGTAGTCGTCGGCCGCCAGCGCGCCGGTCCCCTTTTTGATGGCGTTCGTGATCGTATCCTTGGTCATGTTCTCGGCCTTGGCCTCGTCGATGACGTACCGCAGGGCGAGATTATGATCCGGATCGCCCCCGCCGGCTTTCGCGGCGATGATGATCTTGCGGGCAATCTTGCTCCAGACTTTGCCCCGCTTGGCATCCGTCGCGCCTTTGGCGCGTTTGATCTTTGACCAGTGACTATGTCCCGCCATGACTCAATACTCCTTAAGGTCCATCGATGGGTGCATCGCTCAAGCCGGCACGCCGTCCGATTGGACAAAGCACATCCGAAGTCACGTTCTACTTCGCCACCGGCGCGACGTCCACCTTCTGCTTCGCATCCAGTTGGCGCACCTTCTGCTCCAGCCGCAGGCGAAGTTGCGGGTCGTTTGAGCCGCGTTGCTTGACCGCGTCGACGGCCCGCATCCAACAGTACCGCGCCATGTCCGTCTGCTTGTTCCGATACGCGGCATCCCCCGCATGATCAAGCACGGTGGGATCCACCGGATCGGACGCGCTCACCGCCTGCTGCAGATACTGAACGGCCTGTCCGAAGCTGCTGCGCTTGTACAGCAGCCAGCCGAGACTATCCAGATAAGCGGGATTATCCGGCTCAAGGCCGCACGCTTTCCAGAGCAGTTTTTCCGCGAAATCCAAATCCCGCCCTTGCTCGGCCAGCAGGAAGCCCAGGTCATTGCACACCGGCGCCGAATCCGGATCTTTTTCCAGCGCCCGGCGAAGCAACTGCTCTGACGATTTGTTGTCACCCATCCCGCTGTATTGCGATGAAAGATAATACAACTCACTCGCCGACTGCGCCTTGGCGGCCGCGCGATCCAGCACGGAGACGGCTTCGGTGTTCTGCTGATCGCCCGACAGCACCTGTGCGTAAATCGATGCCAGCACGACATTCCCCGGGCGCTGTGCATTTGCCAGTTGCAGACTCTCCTGCACGATCTGCTTTTGACCGTCTCGCAACATGGCCGCTACTGAGGCGGCGAGGAAATCCGGATCATCGCTGAGGTCGGCCAGCATGCCGGCGAGATCGGTCGATGTTGCATAGTCGACATCGGGCGTGGCGTCGGGGATGGTTGGCGTGGACGCCGTCCGCACGAACCGCGCGTCGGCCTTGATCGCACTCTGCAACGCTCGCTTCGACGCGACGGGCTGGCCGCTGCTGGCATAGAGCTTGGCGATGACAAACTGTTTTGCCGCGAGCTGCCCCGGGGGAACTTCCACCGCCTGGATCTGCGAGATGCTCACCGGATGGGGCTGCCCGAGTTGCGTCAGCATCGCCCAGCCATGCGCGATCAATTGCCATCGCTCAGGCTGCTGCGTCGTTCGCTCGATGAGCTTTGCCAGCAACGCCCGATCCTCGTGCGCGGCGCGGTAGGCGTGCACCGTGGTGCGGATAATCGTCAGGTCGACCGGGCTCGCCTGATCGATCTCGGCGATCGCATCCTTGGCACGATCGTTCATCAGCAGCAATTGAGCCCGCAGCGAGTGCCAGGTGTTGGTCTGTGTCGGCGAAACGTGCAACGCGTCCATCTGCTTCAGCGCCTCAGCGGGGCCGCCGTGGTCTTTGAAGATGTCCACGAAGGCCACGACAACGCTGGGGGCAGCCTGAAATTTATCGACGACTTCAAACGCACGCTGCGTCGCATCTGCCGTCCGACCCGAAGCCAAGTCCGCGCGGGCGATGCGGAGTTCCAGCACCGCCGCCGCCTGGGGCTCTTGTTTTTCGACTCGCTGGTACAGCGCGATGGCCCGCCCGTGATCGCCGCACAGCATCGCCAGATCGGCCGTCCGCAGCACCAAAGCCGCCGGCTTCGCGACGAGTTCCGCCAGTTCCGGCCGTCCCCGCAGGTTGATCGAGCCTGCGTCGACGACTCTCAACACGTTTTCGTAACACTCCAACGCGGCCTGCCGGTATTGACGGTCTTCCAGCAGCCGGCCCAGCAGCAGATCCGTCAACGCGGACAGATCGTCATGGTCCTGATAGTCGGGCGTCAGTCGCGCCAGCCGCAGTTCACGAATGGCCGCATCGAAGTTCTTCGCATCGATCAGAAGCCGCGCCGCCTGCACGCGCGAATCGGCGTCCATCGGGTCGTCATCGACCGCCTTTTGGAAGGCAGACAACGCCCGAACGTTGTCGACACCCAGGCACGCATAGCCCAGGTCGCGGTAGGCGACGGCCGCCGTCGGATCGAGCTTGAGAACCGCGTCGAATTTATCGATTGCGGCGGATTTATCGTCCCTCAGCAGGGCGTCGCGGCCTTGGGCGTAAAGTTGAAGGGCCGCGACCGGCACGTTTCCGCTCGGCTGCGCCGCCGGGGCCGGCAGTTTGAGCGGCGGCTGCATCGTTTCGAGCGATTGCTGCTCGATCGGCAGGGTCGCCGCCCCGCTGGTCTTTCCGACGGGTTGCGATGCGCAACCCCCTGCCGTCGCAAGGACGGCAGCCCACAATGCGAAGCTCGTCGTCCTCGGCCTTTGGTTCACGGGATCACTTTATTCAGCGGGTAAGTGAAGATTCCAGTCGCGCCCGCGCGCTTCAGCCGCGGGATCAATTCCCGTTCCTGCTTTTCCTCGAGGATGACTTCGATCGCCACCCAGCCGCTGTCGGAAAGGCGCGACACTGTCGGACTTTTTTCGGCGGGCAAGAAGCCGACGATCTCCGCGAGCTTCGCCTCCGGGCAATTCATCTTCAGGCCGACCTTCGCACGAGCGTCGATCGCGCCCTTCAGCAGCATCGCGATGTTTTCCATCTTCTCGCGCTTCTGCGGGTCGGCCCAGGCTTGCTTGTTGGCTATGAAGCGAATGGTGCTGTGCAGCAGCGTGTCGATGACGCGAAGATTGTTCGCCTTGATGCTGCTGCCGGTTTCGGTCAGGTCCACGATGCCGTCCAGCAGTCGCGCCTTGATCTCCGTAGTGCCCCAGGAAAACTCGACGGCCACGTCCTTGACGCCCCGGTCGGCGAAATATTTGCGCGTGACATTGACCAGTTCCGTCGCGATCACCTTGCCGGCAAAATCCTTTGCCTCACGGATCGGGCTTTCTTCCGGCACCGCGAGCACCCATCGGGCGGGGTTGCTGGTCGCACGCGAGTAGGTCAGCTCGACGATTTCGACCACATCGTTTTCGTTTCCGTTTTCGACGACCCAGTCATACCCCGTCAGCCCGCAATCGATGATGCCATCGGTCACGTAGCGGCTGATCTCCTGCGCCCTGAACAGCACGGCGGAAATGTTGTCATCGTCGATGCGGGGAAAGACGCTGCGCGAGTCGATCGAAACCTTGTAGCCCGCCCGGCCGAAGAGGTCGACGGTGCTGGACTGCATGCTGCCCGACGGCAAGCCGATGCG
>JBQCCH010000769.1:0-2156 GCA_051962375.1 Tepidisphaeraceae bacterium | reverse complement strand
CCTCTTCCGGGCGCCCGCCGGCGGGGCACTACCACGCCCGTAGGGTCCCGGGTGCTCCGGCCCAAGGGCGCGTGAAATGCGTTTGGGCCGGGTGGCCGGGGCGGACCCCCCGCGGGGCCCACCTGACGCTAAGGCCAGGTTTTTTTTTGACGATTGAATTGAAGGTACGCAGTGAGTGGATCAAGTCACGCAGGGCCGAGCGAAGCACAATCGGAATGGGCGGGAGCCGTGCGGTCGTGGCCGCTGGAGATGTTCATTCCCGACGACCAGGACCGCGGGTTAATGACGGATGCCCTGCAACGCGCCATCGACACTGCCGCCGACGCGGGGGGCGGTGTCGTGAGTGTTCCGGCGGGGCAGTTCACGATTGGCACGATTCATCTGCGTTCCGGCGTCAAGCTGGAACTTCAAGACGGCGCTATGCTTCGCGGGAGCGAGAATCTCGCGGATTATCCGCTGCCGGCGCGAGGATTCGTCGATGCAGTCGGGCAACAGCGCGGCCGGTGCCTGATCTCGGTGTGTGGAGTGTCTCAAGTCTCGATCGTCGGCCCGGGCATCATCGACGGCTGCGGGGCAGCGTTCACGGGGGACGCGTACGCGGGGCGGCCGTTTCTTGTACGTTGCGTCGGATCCTCCCGCGTGCAATTGAAAAATCTCACGCTGCGGAATGCCGGCGCTTGGGTGTGTCACCTTGAGCAGTGCGATGACGTGTTGGTGGACGGCGTGACCATCATGAGCCGAGTGAACCACAACAACGACGGGATCGACATCGATAGCTGCGCCGATGTGGTCGTACGAAATTGCGACATCAACACCGGCGACGATGCGATCTGCATCAAATCCACGGCGGCGAAGCGATGCGAGCGCGTTTGGGTTGAGCAGTGTCGGCTCACCAGTGCGTGCGGCGCCATTAAGATTGGCACCGAAACCTACGGCGACATCAGCGACATCACCGTGCGCGACTGCCGCGTCCATGACACGGGGCTCTGTGCGATCAAGATCATCAGCACGGACGGCGCCGAGCTAACGCGGATTCACATGCAAGACATTGAGATAACCGACACGACCGGGCCGATTTTTATTCGGTTGGGCGACCGGTGCCGGACCTACAAACCCGGCGTCTCACCGCGGCCGGCGGGGCGCATCAGCGAGATCACCCTTGAGCGTATCCGAGCGACCGTAAGTGTTCCGGCCGACGCGGTGCGAAATCCATGGACCGGGGTGCTCGCGCCGCCTGCCGCGTTTTCGGGCATCGTAATGACGGGGCTGCCGCAGCGGCCGCTGAAGAATGTGTCGCTTCGAGACGTCTCGATCCGGTTCGAGGGGGGCTATCAAGCGGCGCAACATCCGGGCCGACCCATGGAACCCTCGAACGAATATCCGGAGCACTTTTACTTTGGCGTGTTGCCGGCCTGGGCATGCTATGCGCGGCACGTTGAAGGACTGAGTTTTGAGGCGGTGGAGTTTTCGTGTCGAATGCCGGATCGTCGCGCCCGGCTGATCTGCGATGACGTCGACGACTTCGCCATCGGCGACGAGCGCATCGCTCAACATAATGCTGCACAAAGTAAGGCCGCGCAACGCATTCAATCGTCCGAGGCGGGATGAAGGTTCTGTCACTGAGCGGGCATCGGGGCAGGCTTTGGCGACGAGCCGGCGACGAACCTGGGCGGGACCACAATTTTGCGACGTGACTCCGTAAGCCGTGACAATCGCCACAGCAACAGATCGACCGCGGCCCGGCCGATCAGCTCCGGCTGGATGTCGATGTTCGCCAGCGACGGGTCAAGAGTCCAAAGCCGATTGACATCGTTGTTGACGCTGATCAGTTCCAGATCGCGGCCGACCTTGACGCCTCTTTTTTCGAGCTCGCGATAGACGCCAATGACGACGTCATCGGTTCCTGGCACGAAAAGGCCCGTCGGCCGATTGTCGTTTTTCAGCAGGCGATCGATGACCTTGGGCAGATCGGCCTGCGGCGCCTCAATGGCCTGCACCGGCACGCCCAGTTGCTGCGACTCTTCGATGAAGAACATGCGTCGGATACGCATGGAGGCGTGATCGGGCACCAGATTCAGGACCGCCAGCTTTCGGTGGCCGCTCTCGCATAATTGGCGGGCGGCCATCGCGCCGATCCAGGGGTTGTCTTCGCAGAC
>JBQCCH010000768.1:0-2350 GCA_051962375.1 Tepidisphaeraceae bacterium | reverse complement strand
TTCTTGCGCAGGTAGCCGATGTAAACGTCGACGACATTGCTCGTCGTTTCCTCCGCGCCGTCGTAAATGTGTTCCCAGATGTCCGGGCGAGACACCACTTCGCCGCGACGGTGTGCCAGGTATTGAAGCAGCGCATATTCGCGGGCACTGAGGGCGATTTTCTTATCGCCGCGCATGACAGTGCGTCGCTTGGTGTCGATCGCCAGATCGCCGATAGTCAATACCGCCGCACTCTGTCCGTGCCGGCGACGGATGACGCTGCGGATGCGCGCGAGCAGTTCCTCCCAAACGAACGGCTTGATCATGTAATCGTCGGCCCCGAGATCCAACCCCTGAACGCGATCCTCCAGCGCATCCCGAGCCGTCAGGCAGAGAATGGAACAGTCTCGGCCGGAATTGCGTAGGGTGCGGAGAATTTCGGTGCCGTCCTTGCGCGGCAGCGTCAAGTCCAGCAGGATGCAGTCATAGGGCTCGGTTTGCGCACGCCACAGCCCGGTCTCACCGTCAGTCGCCAGATCGACGGCATACCCTTCCTCGCGCAATCCTTCGGATAGCGAATTTCCTAAGGTCGGATGATCTTCGATAACCAGAATACGCATGCAAATCTCCGGACGACCGGCTCAACGGACCGGCTGGACCAAATCTCCCATGCACGCCTCGGCATCCATCTCTTCGGCCGACCCGTCCAGGCGGACGGCGTTCATCTTTTCTGGCTTGTGCCAACCGGGGAATGCTTCATAGGCCAGCACGGCGTTCATTCGCTTGATGCTGGCGACCGTTTTCCCGACCAGCGTGCTCGCCGCGATGCCGGTGTCGCGCCAGTCGTAACTTGAGCCCACGGTGGGATAAACTTCTTCGTCGGCCGGACAATGAAAAGTATCGCTGGAACCGGAAAGGTAGGGCTCAAGCGAACGCTCCCACGTGCGATGCGTCGCGACCGGCATCGGATAACTGCCGGTCGAATCAAGGACGTATTGATGAAACGCCACCCCCATTTGCCGCAGGTTGGAAATACATTGCACGCTTCGCGCCGACCGCCGGGCTCTGGCGACGGCCGAGAGCGCCAATCCGCTCAGGATCGCGATGATCAAGATGACCACCAGCAGCTCGACCAACGTGAACCCACGATGGCGTTCACGGAGCCTGGCAGTCTGGGGATTAAAGTGAAATCGACGCATGATCTAATAATGAGCCCAGCGTGGCGTGACCGTGCTGGCGCTTCCCGCCGCCTTCAGATTCTACCGAACATTTAACCGCCGATCACGGGCTTTTGCGAGCAAGGATGACGGATTGAACAACCAACGGCGGCAGAAGCTATATACAATCCATCCTGCCCAGAATACGAATCTTATCGCCACTTGAACACGGCCCACCCATTGCGGTGACCAAAAGAGGCGGCCTCCAGTGTGTATCACACCGAAGGCCGCCGCATTTACGAATTGCGTGAGCGAGGGGATTAGATCAGGCGTGCGCCGGCCCAATCCGCGTGGTCGTAATCGTTGCCGTCGCCGGCGTCATTGACCACAAGTTTCAACTGCCGCACGCCTTGCACGTTCAGGTTCAGGCTCTGCGTGTTGCTGGAGCCGGTCATGGTGCCGCTGTCGAAGACAAGCACGCCGTCGGCATAGACCTGGAAGATGACGCTGCCATTCGCGCCTTCTTCATCATCCACGCCGATGTCGCTCAGGAACGATTTGAACGCGCCATTCAGGTTGTAGACGATTTCCGATCCGGCATGGACGCCAAGGCCCTTTTTATAGGTGACGCCGTTGAGCGTGATCGTTTCGCCGTCGCCGGTCGCTTGACCGCCGTTGCTTTGATCGAGCTCGACCGAGCCCCAACCGTTCACGGCCGACTCATACTGCATGTCGCTGAGGTAGGTCGTCGGCGGCAGAGCAGGCGTCGTGACGCTGGCGGTATTGGAATACCCCGTGTCGCCACTGGTTAGCGCCGCACGAACGCGATAGGTGTATGCCGTACCCGCATTGGCGGTGGTGTCGTAGTACGACGTCGTATTCGGGGCCACCACCGCGATCTGCGTGAAGTTCACGCCATCGGTGGAGCGTTCAATCTTGAAGCCCGTTTCACTGCTCGAATTGTCGGCCCAGTTCAGCAGAACCTGGGTCGGGGCTGCCACGTTGTAGGTCGCATAGAGTGCGGTCGGCGCGACCGGCGCCGGCGGAATCGCGGCGGTCGTCAGACGAGCATTCGCCCAGTCGGCATGGTCGCTCGTGTTGCCGTCGCCCGCGTCAGTGACGACCAGGCGAAGCTGGCTCACGCCGGTCACATCCAGGGCGACGGACTTGGTCGCGCTGGAAGCCGTCATCACGCCGCTGTCGTACACCAGCAC
>JBQCCH010000767.1:0-3162 GCA_051962375.1 Tepidisphaeraceae bacterium | reverse complement strand
CTGCTGCCACATGAGCCAGGCGCTGCGTTCGTCGCGGGCGCTGGTGGTGAAATGGCCGTGCCAGAAGAAGGTGAGTTTTTCGTGCAGCGGATAAGCGCAGCTGGCCATGCGCTTGATCCACCAGAGCGAGATGGCGCGCAGCGCTTCGCCGTTGGCCTGGTTCATTTGCTGCTGGAGGATTTGGCGTTCTTCGGCGGTTTTGTTGCGGAAGATGCGTTGCCGGTCGGCGAAGCTGCGGGGATACCCCTCGATGCCGGACAGATCGGGGCCGTCGTCGGGGGCGATTTCGTCGGACGCGCCGTTGGGAAAATCCATCAGCCAGTTGACCGCATCGACGGGGCCGAGCTTGTAGACTTTTTCGACTTCGTCGACGGTTCCGCCGAAGCCCGCGCGATTGAGCAGATGGGCGGCCTTGACGCGATCCCAGGGATCGTCGTCGGTGGGCGTGAAAGGGGCGAGCATCGGATGGAGTCGGGTCATCGGTTCACCTTGCCGCCTTGAAAACGCCGGCGGAGCGAAAAAATTGTTCCGTCCGGCGTTAATTCTACAATCGGCGGAAACGATCGTTATTGTCGAAAATTGCCCGGGTGGGTGGGACGTAGCGGGCTCGGGCGGAGGCGGGCGGGAATCGCCAAACGGGGTGGGATGGCTTACCGTGCGCGGATGACCGAAGGCGTACCCGCCGCCCGCGTGGCCGGCGTTCCTGAGCAGATGGCGACCCGCGCGATCTTCTTCGTCGCCGGGTTTGTGGTGTCCGCCTGGGCGCCGCTGATTCCGTTCGTCAAAACGCGCCTGCACCTGAGCGATGGGCAATTGGGCCTGCTGCTGCTGTGCCTGGGGGCCGGCTCGGTGACGGGGATGCCGATGGCCGGCACGCTTGCGGGGCGATTCGGGTGCCGGCGCGTGATTGCTAGCGTGATCTTGCTGGCATCGGCGATGCTGCCGCTGCTGGCGGTCGCGGGGGCTCGCTGGGGGGTGGCCGGAACGCTCTTTGTGTTTGGGGCGGCGGTGGGCACGTTGGATGTGGTGATGAACATCCAGGCGGTGCTGGTGGAGCGCGACAGCGGCCGGGCGATGATGTCGGGGTTTCACGGGATGTACAGCGTCGGGGGCATCGCCGGTGCGGGGAGCGTGAGCCTGTTGATTTCGGCAGGATTGACGCCCTTGCACGGCACGCTGGCGGTGGTGGCCGTGGCGCTGGTGCTGCTGGGGATCAGCTTTCCCGCCCTGCTCACTCGGGGCGGCGAGGAAGGCGCGCCGCCGTTTGTCGTGCCGCACGGGCGCGTGGTGCTGCTCGGCTGCTTTTGCCTGGTGCTGTTCCTGGCCGAAGGCTCGGTGCTGGATTGGAGCGCGGTCTTTTTGACCGTGCAGCGCGGAATGCAAACCGCGCACGCGGGCCTGGGGTATGTGGCCTTCGCGGCGGCGATGACGATTTGCCGGCTGCTGGGGGATGGCATCGTGCGCGTGCTGGGGGCGCGGCGTGTGGTGTTGCTGGGCGGATTATGCGCGGCGGCGGGATTTCTGCTGGCGGTGACGGTGCCGTCGGCGGCGGTCGGGGTGATCGGATTTGGACTGGTGGGCGTGGGGGCGTCGAACGTGGTGCCGGTGATGTTTTCCGCCGTCGGCCGGCAAAACGCGATGCCGACGCACCTGGCGATTTCGGCGATGACCACCCTGGGATACGCCGGCATCCTCGCGGGCCCGGCCGTGATCGGGTTCATCGCCAATGCGGTGGGCCTGCCGTTGGGCCTGGCGTTCGTCGCCCTGCTGCTGCTGGGCGTGGCGGTGGGATCGCTGCGCGTTCGGCTGTGAATCCTTCCCTGCGGGCGACGCCCGCGCTGCCCTTAGTTTTTGGGCGGCGCGAGCAATTCGGTTTCATCCTCGATTTTAGCGACAAGACCGTCTTTGAAGGCGACCCGAGCGATGGGGTGCTCGCTGTTCACGAAATGGACGACTCGGAAGCTGCCGAAATTGTCGGAAACGTCGGAATATCCCTGGAGATCGACCGTGGTGTCGGTCCAGGTCCATGTGATCGCTCCGGGGGCGTACTGGCGGTAAAGCCGGTGGGTTTTCATGGCCAGGTACGCTTCCACCGGCCGCATGCCGATGACCAGGCGCTGCTCCTGGACGGCCTTGAGCATCTTGGGGTCTGTGCAGACGTTGAGAATCGCCCAATCCTCATCGGTGATGCCGACTTCGATGCCGCACGGTCCCTCCTGATGCGTTCCGGGAACGATGTTGACGCCGCCGTTCATATTCGGGTGGCGCTCGTCGGCGGTGTCGTGGGACCAATGCCCGACGAGCCGTTCGTAAAAGTGAACGCCCTTCACGCGGAAAACGAAATCCTCGGCATTTTTGCCGCGTTTGACCCGTTCCTGGGTGTTGCTGGCGATTTTCCGGAGGGTCGTGTCGGCGAGGGAGGCGGAAAGGTTGCGATTGAACAGGATCAGCCGACGGACGCGACCATTTTCGACGTCCATCACGGTTCGCGTGAAGCCGCCCCCGGCATTGCCGACATAATTGAACCCGGTCAGATCGATCCCCGCCTCGTTCATGTGATTGCGGGTTTCGGTGACATAGTCCAGTTCGGAATCCAGCGCCCAGACCTTGTCGCAGACGTCCTCGGGCAATGCATCGAGGTGCGTCCCGATGACGGGGATTTTGATGATGGCGACGCGGGGCGAAGCATCAGGAAGAGGCTGCTTGTCTGAGGTCAGTCGAGGCTTGATCGGTGCGGCGGCCGGGGACGCGGAACGGTCGGCCAGAACGGGAGACGCAACGGCAAGCAACGCCAATGCAAGATGTGCCAATTTCATGAACTTTCCCCTTCAGAATTGCGAAGCGATCACCTGCCGGACGCGCTCGGTACCGGACGGTTTGGAGCTGGAGCAGGATGTTTAACCGAGGCGCGGTTCATTGTCCATTTTTTGCTCGTTATCGACAGCCCCGGGAACCCACGGGGGGCGATCCGTCGGCGAATTGACGATTGGGCGTTATGGCCGGGATTTTGGCTGAATTGGGGGGCCGGGGCGATAGGATGGGTGGGTCGCGGGGTGTTTTGTCGTTTGGCGGGGAATGGGGATTGGGATGAGTGAAGACGTGAA
Source organism: Tepidisphaeraceae bacterium (assembly GCA_051962375.1). GTDB lineage: Bacteria > Planctomycetota > Phycisphaerae > Tepidisphaerales > Tepidisphaeraceae > RYN-431. Next base: position 58 of record JBQCCH010000767.1, on the reverse strand, counting down.
GACGTGAAACGGGGTTCTACTTCGTATTGCGTACTGCGTAAGGGGGTTGGGGTTGGGG
>JBQCCH010000766.1:0-2997 GCA_051962375.1 Tepidisphaeraceae bacterium | reverse complement strand
GTTTTGGGGCCGAGCGATTGCGGACGATCGGGTGATCACCTTCCACTACGCCGTGCCGAAGGCGGCTTCACTTCAGGCCGAATCGCATGTCGTGATCGCTGACGCCGCGGGCTTGGCCGAATCGCAGGTGTCGCCGACATTTTCCGCTGAGCGACAGACGGCGATGTTGCTTCGATATCCCGAAGAGGCTCGGTGGGGCGACCTGCTGAAAATCTCCCGTCCCCGGGTGATCGATTCCGCCCCGTTCTACCTGCGGCTTTTGCACGAGGCCCAAGTCGGCGCGGTGCGGACGACCGCGTTTTGCGAATTGGCCTACCCCCATCGATTGCGCTGGCCGATCCTGGGTCGGATGATCGAGATGTCGATCTCGCGGGTCTGACCGCCCCTAGTCCTGCTGCTCGAACTTTAAATCCCAACACCGGCAATTTGGGATTCAGCGCTGGTAGTTGATAATGCCACTATTGTCATCATCAGCGGAAGCCGGCGCCGTCGTCGGAACGGCGGGCACGCCCAGGCGGAAAATCTTGCCGGTGCGGCTCTTGACCTGCTCGTGGCCGTCTTTCACGACCATCTGGCCGTAATCGACGATGTAAAGCGCCCCATCCGGACCGAATTTTACATCGATCGGCCGCTCCAACGCGCCGTCGGGATTGCCGATCTTGCTGGCGGGGGACCGCTTGGCATTGACGATGAAATCGCTCACCTGCTTGGAGTCGAGCTCAACCCGCTTCACCATGTACCCTTGCGGCGCGACCAGCGGCTGCCCGCTGTTGGCGAACGGGGCGCGGTCGCCGCTGAGTGCGACGATGAGCGACCCGCGATACGCCGCGAAGGATTTGTCCGACGATTCCGGGACGAACGTCATTTTCGCAGCGCCCGACAGAGCCGGGAAGATGGCACGCAGCAGGGCGTTCCGGTCCGGCGGGATCAGGCCGCTGGATTCGTGGTCGATGATCGCGGCCAGTTCCGGGTAGCCCGTGCGTAGCAGCATCAGCTCCGGGGGTCGGGGCAGTTCACCGATCGGCCGCAGATCCGCCGAGTAATCCGGCCAGCCGTACCAGATTTGTCCGCCGAGCGGCACACGCAGGACGGTGTCCGGGTCGTCTTTCACGGGTCGCGTGCCGCGAAGCTCCATGCCGTCGTCGGTCACGAACAGATTCCCGAACTCGTTGAAGACCAGCCCGCGCGGCAGGCGGATGCCATGGGCTTCGACCTGCGGATCGCCCCCGTCGATATTGACCGAGTAAATCGCCGCGGTCGGTCGCTTCACCGGCGACGCCGGAATTCGCAGCAATCGCGACGCGCCAAACGCCTGGAACGGCGCCGTCACCGCGATGTCATCCCCGCCGAACAGGCCGCCCTTGGGGTTCGGGGTGCTGAACCGATAGCCGTTGAGCTTCAGGTCAACAAACGGGCGATCTGAAAAATTCGGGTGCTTGTTGACCCAGCCTTCTTCCCAATTATCCAGGCCCACGACGCCGCTGTTCGTCGCCGCGCCCACGCCAAAGTAGAGCCTGCCGTTGCTCGGATGGATCGCCAGGTCGGTCACCGCGTAATCGCCTTGCGCGGGCAATTCGGAAACGATCGTGCTGTGATGCCCCTCGTAATCCAGGGCCGAGATCATTCCCATGCCTTCGGCGTTGCGGTGGGAGACGTAAATTTTCCCCTTGTACATCGCCAGGCCGCCGATCGGACCGTACATGCGGTACGAGCTGTCGAGCAGGGGGACGCGCGTAAATTTCGGATAGATCCAAAATTGCTCGCCGTTCGGCTTGAACCCGTAAATGCGAGGCTCATCGTCGCTGCCGCTTTCGGCGATGATGATCGAGCCTTTGTAGGTCGGATTGTCGTTCTCAAACCCGATCGCACAAGGAGCCGTCAGCCCGGTGATGAACGGCGTCAGCGTCTGGTCATTCGGGTATTCCACGACCTCGCGGTCGATCAATTCTCGCTTCACGACCGGAATCAGGTGCGGGCCTTGCGCGCAGCCACCGGCGAGCAGAAGCGCCGCTGCAATGATGCAGGCGGGAGCACGGAGCGGCCATCGTCCAGGGGAAGCGGTCAACACCTTGGCAGAAGGTACAACGACACCGCCCAAGTCACAAGCCACCCCCACGCTCTCCACAACCCCTTTGGCCATCATGCACTTGCTCCTGCACTTGCAATGCCCGCCATACCCCGTATGATGTGCGGCCCAAACGCCTCGTTAGCTCAATTGGCAGAGCAGCTGACTCTTAATCAGCGGGTTTTAGGTTCGAGTCCTAAACGGGGCATTTCCTTCAAGCCATCGCTTCGGCGATGGCTTTTTTGTTGCGCCGAAGTCGTCCCGCTTCGTTGGGCGACTTAGGAAATCGGGTTTCGAGCGTGAACCGGCTGACGATGCCCACGCCGACCCCCGCCAACCGTCCCGATGTCCGCATCCCCGGGCACCGCGCCGGTCGATCGGCCATAACTCGCCAAAAACACCCGCCGGCCGTTCCTGCCATTTTGTTTTTGCGTTGGGCCCGCAATCGTCGGCCCGGCCAACAGTTCGGCGAAAATAAATCGCGCGCCAGTGCGACGGCCCTTGCCCAGACCGCCATCGCACTTACGGCCCGCCATTCCCGCACCCCACGCCGTCCTCGATCGGCCCCCGATCCCGACCTCGTCTGCTTCCCTGTGCCCGGATTCCCTCACGACAATTCTTCGCACGACAAGCCTCCCCATGACAACATCCCCACGCCACAACTCACGATAGTTGTACTGCCGATTCCCCCAAAAGTCGGCGGAAATCCCCGCGTTTTTGAGCTCGTCTCATGCACCGGCGCGTCGTCGCCTCAGCACTGTCGCGATCTGCGCCGTCGGGTGACGATCAGCCCCGCGCCCAGCAGCATTGCTCCCACCGTCGGCTCGGGCACGCTCGTCACGTTCAGCAAGACGCTCGGCAATTGCGTCGCCGAATCCGTGCCCAGCGCAAACTGGTACGCATACGCCGGCGACAGCCCGGCCGCCGTCCAG
>JBQCCH010000765.1:0-4597 GCA_051962375.1 Tepidisphaeraceae bacterium | reverse complement strand
GCTTTACAGCCACCCACCTCAAGGCACTCCAGAAGATCAAGAGTGGGGGAACCCCGATCACTGGCTGCGCTTGCCGGCGGTCGAATTTAGTTTGTGGTGGCCGTTCGGCATGTCTATCGTTGCCCCCGCCTGGTGGGCGGTAGCCCGCCGACGCCGCAAGCAAACGAGGGGCTTCGCAGTCGTGGTGCGGAGAGACGCAGGGTAACCCGTGGCTGGAGCGGACTGGCCCCCGGCGTCGAGCGTTTACCCGCCATCACGACCAATCGCCAGGAATCGCACGATCCACTCGAAGTAACACGCGAGGGGTGCTGTAGGCCGGATGATGCGGCGTCGCCGCCCGATCAAAGCGTTCGAGTGCCCGCGAATTTCCCTAACCTAGCGCAGGAATCGCGGGAACAGACGAATTAAATTCCCGTTGACAACCGTCGCCGGCAGAAGCGATTATGCAGAAGCGGCCAAGGGAGCAATTTCGCTTCGTGGCGCAGGGTAATGCTGGTTGGCTGGCATAATGACCTCGTCCCCCGTACATCCCGCTCTGGCAGCCGCCGTCGCCTACCCCATCGCGGCGTGGATCTTCACCGGATGCATTTACTTCGGCATGCTGTTTAGCGGTGGAAGTCCCGACAGCTCGTTTGGGCTCATCGTCTTGATCGCACCAATCGCGATTCCAGTATTAGGATTCCACTTGTTAGCGTATTGGGCTGGTACAGTTCAAACGGGTAGCGAGTTGCAGTGGTGGATGCTCGGGACAGCGCTCACTTGGTTCGTCGTGTACAAAGTTCTGCGTCGCCGGATGGTCCGGCGGGCGGCCAGCTAACCCGCCGCTGCCGTGGACCGGCCCAGGGGATCTAGTTAGTTTGGCTGGCGGAGCGTGTCCCACCCGGCTCGGCCGCTGGGCGGTGTGGCGTTATAACCCTCCATGCACTGGACCTCGATCATCTTCTGGACCGCTCCTGTCGCGATTGTTCTGGCCTTTGAGGCCGCACGGCGGCGGCGGCTTTTGCCGATACTGAATCGCCCCTGTTCCGGAAGGCAATGGCGTCGCACGTTTCCCAACGCATCCAAGTCAGACATACGCGACTTCCTTGATCTGTTTCTCGCCTCCTTCGCGTTGAACCCGAAGGACCGCTTGGCTTTCACGCCAACAGATCGCATCTTCGATGTGTATCGTCTGGTTGCTCCTAAATGGCAGGGCTTTGATAGTTTGGAACTGGAATCGCTCGAAGAGTTGTTGCAGAACCGCTATGGCCTCGATTTGCGAGCCATCTGGCGTCAGGATTTAACGCTGGGCGAAGTTTTCGGCCGCACCCAAGTGGGCGAACCACCCGCTGCCGCGGACCGGGCCCGGGGTCGGGGAAAAAGTGGCTGACACGGCCGGGGGGCGGCGGTAGAAATGAGTGGGGGATCGGCCGAGCGTGAGCGGGCGGGGGGCCGTGGATGCGTGAAATCGTGAAGGCGCGACGCTGGGTCTACTGCGTGTTGCGTAGTGCGTGTTGCGTAGTGCGTGAACGGGGGGTGACGGAGTCGCGATGGAATCTTTTCGGGGAGATAAGTCGCGTGGCGGGCTGGGCAAGGGCCGTCGCACTGGCGCGCGGGTGAAAAGGCGGGTTGGTCCTGTCGGGGCCGGGGGTTAGGCGAAAACGTGAAAAACAAAATGGCAGGAACGGCCCGGGGGATGTTTTTCGCACTTGGGCCACATGTCGCGGGCGGGGGCGGTTCACTCGGCCTTGGGGTCGCGGCTCATCAGTTCGCTCAGGGCGGTGAGGACGTCTTTGCCTTCGAACAGGACGGCGTAGACCGATTCGGTGATCGGCATCTCCACGTTCAAGCGTTGGGCGAGCTGGCGGACCGAACGCGTGGTGGGCACGCCCTCGGCGACGCTGGGCAGGTGCTTGAGGATGTCGTCGAGCTTGCGGCCTTTGCCGATCTGCTCGCCGACGGTGCGGTTGCGGCCTTCGGGGCTGATGCAGGTGGTGATCAGGTCACCCAGGCCGGCCAGTCCGGTGAAGGTGGTGGGTTGAGCTCCAAGGGCGATGCCGAGGCGTGTGATTTCGACCAGGCCGCGCGTGACGAGGGCGCTCTTGGCGTTATTGCCGGCGCCCAGGCCGTCGAGGATGCCCGCGGCGATGGCGACGATGTTCTTCGCCGCGGCGGCGAGTTCGACGCCGACAACGTCGTTATTGGTGTACAGCCGAAACCACTGCGTGCTCATGGCCGTCTGCACGCGTCGGGCGACGGCTTCATTTTCCGATGCGATCACCGCAGTGGCGGGGAGATACCGAGCGATTTCGGCCGCGATGTTGGGCCCCGAGAGCACGGCCAGGTCATTCTGGCGACGCCCCACGCCATGGCCCAGCACGTCGGCGATGATCTGGGTCGGACGCAGGAGGGTTTCGTTTTCGATCCCCTTGGCGACCGACACAATCGGCACGCCGGCCGGGACATATCGCTTGAGCCGCTCCCACACGGAACGCATGTACTGGGTCGGAATGGCCGAGAGGATCATGGTCGCGCCGGTGAAGGCTTCGGCGTCGTTGGCGGTGAGGCGCACGGTCGGCGGAAAACTCACGCCTGGCAGCAGTTCGTGCTGCACGCGGTCCTGGAGCAGGCGCTCCACCGAGTGCTGAAACGCCCCCCAGGCGGTCACTTCATGCTCCCCCTGCGTCAAGAGCAGGGAGCAGACGGTGGACATCGCTCCGGTGCCTAAAATCGTGACCCGTTCGCTCATGGTTCGAGTTTTACTCGGTGCATCCCCGAACGCCAAAAGCCCGGACCCGCGCGGGCCCGGGCTTGAAAATGCGAATCGACCGGGGGCGGTCGACGCGGCCGGTTCATTCGGCGTGAACGGTCGGCACGTCGACCACATGTTCGGCGACGAACCAGACTTGCATTTCGGTCGTCGGGATCAGCTTGCTGGTCAGGAGGTCGTTGGTGCCGTCATCGCCGTTGTCGTCGGCTTGGTCGGCGGCGTCGCGGGCTTCTTTCAGGATGATTTCATGGGCTTCGAGCAGCCGATCGATCTGCACCGGCACTTCTTCCCGGCCACGCGGCGGACGCTCGATCTTGGTCGTCTCCGCGACATCGGCGGCCATCGCGATCGCCACGCCGCCCAAAATCTGCACCCGCTCGGCGATCTGGTCGATCAGCTCCGTCAGTTCATCCGCGTGCTTGTCGAACAACAGGTGCAATTGATAAAACGTCGGGCCCGCCACCTGCCAGTGATGCTTCTTGTACAAGTCGCGCAGGGTGATGACGTCGGCCAGGATCTGGTTCAGGCTCTCGGCGTTTTCGGTGCGGGCCTCTTCATCCAGCCCGATCGGCATGTGGATTACTTTGCCGTAGGGCTGCAGTTCCTTGCCGCGTTGCTTAAGGATCGGATTCGGATCCAGGCGGGTCGATTTGGTTGAGGACTTCGATTTGCCGTTCTGTTTCATGGTTCGCTCCGGTTAGGTGATGAGCAACTGTAGCGGTGCCAATCGGGGGTCGGCGGGATTTTTTTCCAAAGCCGGCGCCCAAACCCGTGAATCGGGCACCCGGCGTTGCGGCAATTCGCGCCGGCGCAAACGACTACGGGTTTTCCATTGCCTGCTCGAGGTGACTACACTGCTGACATGCCCGGATACTCTTTTGAAACCTACGGTGAGTTGCAGCCGTGGGTGAACCGCGAATGGCTTCAGACCAATGGGACGGGCGCCTTCGCGGCTTCGACGGTTGTCGGGGCCAACGCCCGGCGCTATCACGGGTTGCTCGTCGCCGCCACCTTGCCCCCGCTCGGACGCATGGTTGCCCTCAATCGCGTCGCCGAATCCATCCAGCGGCCCGGAGTGCCGGACATCGAACTGGGCGTCAATTACTTCCACGGCGGAATCATGCCGCACGGCGAGCAGCACTTGCGCCGATTCGAGCATTACACGACGACCACCTGGGAGTATGACATCGAAGGCATTCAGGTCCGCAAGGAACTGGCGCTCTGCTGGGGCCGCAACATTGTGGGCATTCGGTATGACGTCAACCCTGGCGCGGCCGGCCCGATCGACTTCCGCGTTCGTCCGTTCGTCACCCTGCGCGATTTCCATTCCCTGCAGCGGGCCGATTGGCACTCTGACGTTTACTCGACGCCCAGCGAATGTGTCGTCCGCCGGTGGGGCCATGAACTGCGTATGACTTGCGGCGCGGCGGAATTCAGCGAGTACAAAGACTGGTGGTACAGCTTCGTCTACCCGATGGAAACCGAGCGCGGGCAGGATGACACCGAGGACCTTTTCACGCCCGGCACGTTCCTGGTCAAGATCGCCGCCCCGATGTCGTTCGTGTTCTGGGCCGGTCTTGATCCGGTGGAGGGGCTGGATTGGGAGGCCGAAGTCGCCAAGCGTCAGGCCAACAGCAACGACGCGCACGCGCCCTCGCGTGTGCAGAAGCGCCTCGCCCATGCCGCGCAGGATTTCCTGGCCGTGCGGAGCGGGGAGCATTACACCGGCGCCACCGTGCTGGCCGGCTTCCCGTGGTTCGGCGATTGGGGACGCGACACCATGATCTCCCTGCCGGGCCTGCTTCTGGGCACCGGCCAATTCGACAAAGCCGGGCAGGTGCTCAGCAC
>JBQCCH010000764.1:0-2140 GCA_051962375.1 Tepidisphaeraceae bacterium | reverse complement strand
CGTGGCGATCGGCACGATCTTGCGGGCGGCTTCGATCTCTTTGACCGAGACTTCCGACAACCCGACATGGCGGACTTTGCCTTCCTTCTGCAGGTCGCGCAAAAGCCCGAACTGTTCGTCGGCGGGCACTTTGGGGTCGATGCGGTGCAACTGAAACAAGTCGATCCGCTCCTGCCCGAGCCGGCGGAGGCTCATTTCACATTCCTGGCGCAGGTACTCCGGCCTGCCGACGGGGTGCCACTTGTTGGGCCCGGTTCGGGTGAGGCCCGCCTTGGTGGCGATGACCAGGCCCTTCGCATACGGGTGCAGGGCTTCGCGGATCAGCTCTTCGCTGACGTAAGGCCCGTAGGAATCGGCGGTGTCGATCAGGTTGATGCCGAGCTCGCCGGTGCGCTTGAGCACGCGGATCGATTCTTCCCGATCGGCCGGCTCACCCCAGATGCCGGGGCCGGTGATCTGCATCGCCCCAAAGCCGAGGCGATGCACGGGCAGATCGCCGCCGATGGAGAACGTGCCGGATTGGGTGGCGGGACGGGATTCGGTTGCCATGGGGATTCCTTGAATAAATGGATGAATTCGAAGTCGGCGAGCGCGTCGGCGTCTCGAAAACTCAAGCATAGGCGCGCCCGCGGCACGACGGCGCGAACTGACGGCGCGACCTGACGGCGCGAACTGAGCGCGGCCGGCAAACGCTCGCTTCGAAAAAGTTGCCCGCCCCACCCGGGGCCCCGGTGTAGCCAAGGGATTGGGATTCGGTAAGATCGACGCTGCCTATGAACCTGCTTGCCCTTTCATTCATTGAACTCGTTCACGCCCCGTGGATTTACATTGCGTTGATCGCCTTTGTGATCTCGATGAGCATGGTGGCGTATCTGATCCTGCTGGAGCGCAAGGTGGCGGCCTGGGCGCAGGACCGGGTCGGCCCGAACCGCGTGGGCCTGGGCTTCGGCCTGCCGTTCGCGCCGAAGTTCCACTTCTGGGGCCTCGGACAGCCGGCCGCCGACGGGCTGAAGTTCCTGCTGAAGGAAGATTTCCGCCCCAGCCATGTCGATCGCATCCTCTTCACGCTCGCGCCGATGATCATGATCATCACCGTGCTGATCTCGGCGGCGGTGATCCCGTGGGGCGGAACGATGGTCGATATTCACCACGTGGACGTGACTGCCGCCCATCGCGCCGGCGTGAGCGATGCGGACCTGGTTCAGCAGGCGTTGGTGCAGGTCAACAACCAGAAAGAGTGGTACAGCCACGTGCTGGAAGTGCCCAAAGCCCCGGTGGCGGGCAACGGCGAGCGCTTTGGCGAGCAGTATTTCGTCAATATCCCGACCGGCTGGAAGTTTGAAACTGCCGACATCAGCATCGGCGTGCTGTTTGTGCTCGCGACGCTGTCGCTGGCCGTCTACGGGGTCGTAATCGGCGGGTGGGCGTCGAACAACAAATATTCCTTTCTCGGCGGGCTGCGGGCGTGTGCGAACATGATTTCGTACGAAATCCCGCTGGGCCTGAGCGTGCTGGCGATCGTGCTGATGTTCGGCACGCTGGACCTGTCGCAGATCGTGCAGGACCAGGCCCGGTACTGGTACGCGTTCGGCTTTCTGCCGATCCCGGCGTGGAACGTGTTTGCCCAGCCGCTGGCGTTCGTGCTGTTTCTGATCTGCATCCACGCCGAAGCCAACCGCGCCCCGTTTGACCTGGCCGAGGCGGAGCAGGAACTGGTGGGCGGGTATCACACCGAATACAGCTCGATGCGGTTCGCCCTGTTCTTCCTCAGCGAATACGCCGGCATGATCACGACGAGCTGCGTCTGCGTGGCGCTGTTCTTCGGCGGCTGGCACCTGCCGGGGCTCAATACGCTGGTGCATAAGCTCACCGGCCACGGCGCGATCGCCGGCGCGAATCCCGCCTGGAGCGACAGCCTGCTGCTGTGCTTCCTGCGGATGATGGTCTTCTTCGCCAAGGCGGTCTTCGTGCTCTTCACGTTCATGTGGGTGCGCTGGAGCTTGCCGCGGTTCCGGTTCGACCAGCTGATGCGCCTGGCCTGGGGCGGGCTGATTCCGATCGCCATCGCGATGCTGCTGCTGACGGGCGTGCTCGTCTGGTGGACGGACGGCGTCACCTTCACGCAGCTCGACGGCTGGAC
>JBQCCH010000763.1:0-5638 GCA_051962375.1 Tepidisphaeraceae bacterium | reverse complement strand
GATGCCCCACGCCACGCCCGAGCAACGCCCGACCGACATCGAAGCCGCCCGGCGTCTTCATGCCGCCTGCGAAACGATCCGGCGCGAGCTGGCGCGCGTGGTGGTCGGCCAGCATCAGGTGATCGAAGAATTGCTGATCGCCCTGTTCTCCCAGGGCCATTGCCTGATCCAAGGCGTGCCCGGGTTGGCGAAAACGTTGCTGGCGAACACGCTGGCGGACCTGATGGATCTGCCCTTCCAGCGGATCCAGTTCACGCCCGACCTCATGCCCAGCGACATCACCGGCACGGACATCCTGCAGGAAGATCCGCAATCCGGACGCCGACGGTTTGAATTCGTCAACGGGCCGGCGATCACGAGTCTGCTGCTGGCGGACGAAATCAATCGCGCGCCCCCCAAGACGCAGGCCGCCCTCCTCCAGGCGATGCAGGAACGCCAAGTGACCGTCGGCCAGCGCACGATCGACTTGCCCAGCCCGTTTTTCGTCATCGCCACCCAAAACCCGATCGAACAGGAAGGCACCTACCCGCTGCCCGAAGCGCAGCTCGATCGCTTCATGTTCATGGTGCAGGTGCAATATCCGAGCCGTGAAGAAGAGCTGGAAATCTACAAACGCACGACGGCCGCCGAGCCGGCGCGATTGAAAAAAGTGTTGAGCGCCCACGACATCGTGGCCCTGCAGCAGATCGTGCGGCGCGTGCCGATCAGCGAAACGGCGTACGTGTTTGCCGTCGACCTGATCCGGGCGACGCGCCCCAATGAGCCGGGGGCGAGCGATTTCGTTCGGCACTGGGTTGCCTGGGGCGCCGGCCCCCGCGCCGGCCAGCACCTGATCACGGCCGCCAAGGCGCGAGCGCTGATCCACGGGCGATTCTTCGTCGCCATCGAAGACCTGCTGGCCGTCGCGCCGGCGGTCTTGCGCCATCGGATCGTCCCCACGTTCAACGCACAGGCCGAAGGCGTCACGCTCGAACAGATCATCCACAAAATTCTCCTGCTCATCCCGCACGGGCAAGGGGAGCGACTGCTTTAGCCGACCGGGTGCCCCTATGTCTTACAAAGTGTCCTCTCACGCAGAATCGGTCACGGCCTATGTGAACGAGGTCATGACGCTGGAATCGCCCCTGCAAAAACGGCTGCGCGAGGAAACCGCCACGCTCCCGGAATCCGAGATGCAGATTTCGCCGCACCAGGGGTCGGTGATCGCGCTGCTCGTCAAAATGGCCGGCGCCGCCAATGCCCTGGAGATCGGCACGTTCACCGGATACAGCGCGATGGCCATCGCTTCGGCGCTGAAGCCGGGAGGGAAGCTGACCTGCTGCGATGTCAGCGACACTTGGACTTCCATCGCCCGCCGCTATTGGCAGGAGGCGGGCTTGGCCGATCGGATCGAACTGCGCCTGGGCCCCGCGCTGGCGTCGCTCGACGCGTTGATTGCCGCGGGTTCCGCACCGTTTGATTTCGTCTTCATCGACGCGGACAAAACCGGGTACGACGCCTACTACGAACGATCCCTGCAACTGCTTCGGCCGAGCGGCGTGATCGTCTTGGACAACATGCTCCGGGACGGCGAAGTCTGCGATCCAACCCGCCACAACCTAGGCACCGACGCCATCCGCGCCCTGAACCTGAAGATTCGCGACGACCGCCGCGTCGATTGCGCCTTGCTCACCGTCGGCGACGGCTTTTTGGTCGCCCGCAAGCGGTGACCCCCGGTCAATCGTTCACACCGCCCCGGTCAGCTCGGCGGACGGCGCTTCCCCGTTCGCTGCGGGATCGGCTGCCAACGCCTGCTCCACGGCAGCGGTGTCGTGGGCCAGATACCGAGCGCCCCAGAGCCACAGCACCCCGCCCAGGACGATCGTCAGCGACATCACCATGAACGCGACATCCAGCCCCCACCGGTCGGCGAACCATCCGATCAGCGGCGGGCTGATGGCGTCGCCGAAAGCGTGGATGATGAAAATGTTCGCGGCAAACGCCGTCGCCCGAACCGTTGGGTGCGTGACGTTCGCAATCACCGTGTTGCTGGGCCCGGTGTTGAAAAAAAGACAGAAGCAGGTCAAGAAAATCAGCACCCAGCACAACGGAAAAGGCGCCTTGAGCATCGCCAGGAACAACGGAAACCCAATCAGCATCGCCACGCCCGAGACGAGGAAATACGAGCCGCTGAACCGCTTGCGGAGCCGATCCCCCACCACGCCGCCGATGAGTGTTCCCAGCAATCCGGACAAGACCACGATCCCCCCGAAGATCGGCGTCGCCTTCTCCGGCGCCAGCCCGCGCAGTTCAAGCCAGCGTGGCATGTAAAAGGCGATCCCCCCCAGCGCGAACGTCATTGCCGTCATCCCCGCACAATCCAGAACGTACGACTTATTCCGCAGCAGTTGCTTGTAGTCGTCCGCCGACGCCCGACGCTTCACCTGCTTGCGCGTTTGCACGGCCGGGTCACGCATTAAAAAACACCAGGCGCCCAGCAAAATGCCCGGCGGGAGTGTCAGATAAAACGCCAGGTGCCAGTTCGAATGAAACAATCCCCCCACCACATAGCCCAGCGCGCTGCCGACCGGAATCGCCGCATAGAACCACGCCAGCACTCGGCCGCGCGATTCGATGGGGTAGAGGTCGGAAATGATCGTCGGCGCGACCGGCCCGTATGCCGCCTCGCCGACGCCGCTGAGCAGCCGCATTACCAGGAGCAGGGTGTAGGTGTGCACCGCGCCCGACCCACCGCTGGCGAGCGACCACAGCACCACGCCGCCCCCCACGATCACCCACCGCGACATCCGATCCGCCAGCACCCCAAAGAGTGGGGCGAACACCATGTACGACAGCAGAAACGCCGTCGCCAGCCAGCCCGTATCCGTGGCAGTAACGCCAAATTCCTGTGCGATCGGATGTTCCACCGCCGACAGGATCTGCCGGTCCACGTAGTTCATCAGGTTGATCAGCAACAGCAGAAGCAGGGCGATCCACGCGCCGCGGGCACTGCCGGAGGTCCGGGTCTCGCTCGTCATGGGGCGGATCATCGACGCCGAACCCACCGGTCGCAAGGCGCGATTCAGCGGACCATCACGACGCTCGCCGCCACGCCGGCAGCCGCTGCGAAGAAAAAGCCGATTTGGAGCAGGGTGAAAACGACATCAAGCGGGCGCACCAGCATGGACGAACTCCGTTCGCCGCTCACCCCGAAGGGCTTGCGGGAAACATCATGCAGCGGCCGGCGCCTTACACCTCTCGCCTGTGCCCGCATCCCTGGGCAGCCCTGCGTCAGTGTTCCTATCGGTCAGCCTCGCTCGATTTCTCCATCACGAAAAATTTGCGCCGATTCGCTCGCCGATCCCCCTGCCGGTGCATAGCCCGTGGATAACCGCTGAACCCCTCGCAGCCCCCGAAAAATCCTCGAAAAAATCACTTGAACCCCCGCCCCGATTGCGGCATCGTGAGCGTTCATGCAGCCGCCCTTTCTTCCTGACAATGCCACCTGGATCGGCGCCTTGCTGCTGGTCTTGGCAGGCTTGTTTCTGGCGGCCCTGGTCATCGGGTGCGTCGCCCGCGTCGTCATGCCCGAACGCTACATTGATGAAGGCGACGGCGCCGGCAATCACAGCCTCGAAGCCGAGGAAGACGTCCTCCCCAGCGAAGCCACCGCCTGACCCCCGCCTATTCCTGCGGCCCCAGCATCCGCGCCAGCTTTTTCAGCCCGTGAAACATCCGCGATCGCAGCGTCACCGCCTTGGCGCCGGTGATCTGCTCCATCTCCGCGTAGCTCAGGTCCTGAAAAATCCCCAGCATGATCACTTCCTTCTGATCCGGCGGAAGGTCGTCCATGGCCCGTAGCATCCGGGCGATTTCCTCGCGCTGCTGCAAATCATCCGTCGCCCGCCGCGCCACCGTGTCCGGGTCGCTTGTCGAATCGGCATCCTCAATCTTCAATTCCGTCAGGTTCCGCACCGGACTCCGCTTTTTTCGCCGGGCGTTGTTGATCGCCAGGTTTCGCGCGATCGTGAAAAGCCACGTGCTGAATTTTTGCGGATACTTGTACGTCGCCGCAAACCGGAACGCCCGCAAAAACACTTCCTGCCCGATCGCTTCCACGTCTTCGACGTTCCCCAGCATTCGGTACAGAAAGGACAAAATCGCCTGGTTATAGCGCTCGTACAGCAACGCATACGCCTGGCGATCCCCCTCCTGCGTGCGGCGCATCAGGTCTTCGTCCGACGATCGGCCGAGCGGAATCGGCGCCAACGGGTCGGCCGGCGCCTGCGGCGAGTCTCCCACACTCGGCTGATTCAATCGGCCTCCATCTTCCGATGAACCTAGCAGCACCTGCGCCCCCGTCAACGCCCGCGCCTCCGCAATCCCCCCGCCCCGCCGCCCAACCCCATCGGCCTAAGTCGCCAAAAACACCCGCCGGCCGTTCCTGCCATTTCATTTTCGCGTATTCCGCCCAACCCCCGGCCCGGCCATCGCTTGCATCAATAAAACCCGCGCGCCAGCGCAACGGCCCTTGCCCAGCCCGCCAAGCGACTTATCTCCCTCAGAAAGACTCAAACGCGCCCCCCCTTACGCAGTACGCAATACGCAGTAGATTCCCGTTATCACTCATCCCCACACCCTCTCCATCTTGTACCGCCGCCCGCACCAAAAGTCGGCCAAAATCTCGGCCCCGTCGCCAATCGGCCTCACACCCGCTTATGCAGATAAATCGTCTCCCCGCTGGTGTAAGCCAGGTCGCCCGCAACACATTGCGCGATCACCCGCGCCACGTCCGCGGGCGTCAGCGTGTCCGCCGATGGGATCACCTGCGTCGATGCGATCGCCCGCAGCGCCGCCGTTTCCACCCCCGCGGGCGCCACCGCGTGCACGCGAATCCCCAGCCGATCCCCTTCCTTCGCCAAGGCTTTGGTGAACAGATTGATCCCCCCCTTGGCCGCCGCGTAAATGCTGAAGCCCGGGAACGGGTCCCGCGCAGCCTCCGACGATACATTCACGATCACCCCCGACCGCCGCGCCGCCATCCCCTCCCACACCGCCCGGCTGAAGTGGTACGTCGCCCCCAGGTTCGTGGCGATCACGTCGTCGAACATTGCCGCGTTCGTCTGATCGAACGGCGCCAGCGGCGCGATGCCCGCGTTGTTCACCAGCGCCTCGACCGCGCCGTGCCGCGCCGCGATCGTCGCCACCCCCGCGCGGATCGCCGCCGGATCGCGCACGTCCAGCGGCAGCACCATCGCCGCGTCACCGCCGCAGAGCGCTTGCGTCTGACGCAGTTCCGATTCGGTCCGGCTCACCAGCGCCAACGCATACCCGCGCTGCGCGAGTTCGATCGCCACCGCCCGCCCGATCCCGCGCCCCGCGCCGGTGACAATCGCCAGCGGCCGGCTCATGCGCGGCCCTCTTCCACGCGCACCGACATCGCATGCCTCTCCCCCGGCGCCAGCGGCAGCACGTTGTCCACCGCATTCGCCGTCTCCACACACACAAATCCCGTCCAGTGCTCGCTGCCCAGGTCGCTCATTTGGCTCGCACGCGTTTCAAACGGATTCCACACCACCGTCGATCGCGAATGCTGTTTCTCCACCACAATCCGCCGCCGCCAGCCCGGATCGTGGATCGTGCACGTGGCCGAGGTATT
>JBQCCH010000762.1:0-2144 GCA_051962375.1 Tepidisphaeraceae bacterium | reverse complement strand
GCTTGTGGGTGTCGCGCCGCCGGGCCGCGTCGAAGGTGGGGGGCCACGCGTGATGCAGGTCGGCCATCAACTCCACGCCCGCGTAGCCGATGTCCGCAACCGCATCGATCGCCTCAGCCAGCGTATTTTTCTTGAAGGCATTCGATGAAAAGGCGAGCCGTCGCATGGGCCGCATCATACGATCGGGCCGAATGTGCTGGTAGACGGCTGGCCCGCTGGTAAAATCCGTTTTCTTGGACTCCCCGGTGAATGAACTACGCTATGAGGCAAGACGACTGAGCTCGTCAGCGATCATTCTTCGTAAAGCGCTTCGAATTTCTCTCATTGTCTTGGTTTTCTTGGTCGCCGTGTATGCGCTACGGACGGCCGGTCACGTAATCCAAAATTATGCAGCGCGTCGTCATCAAGACAGCTTGTTTACTGCCTGCATGAATTATTCGATGCCGCCTGGCATTGTCGTACTTACAAACCAGCCGGTCACGTCGCCAGCGAACGCTGCCCATCGCTCGGAATATTTTTCGGCTTATGCATCGCCGCAAAACGTTGCGGGACCCATGGTCGGTTTTCGCCCCAGACTCTTCGATGATTGGCGCGCGCTGAACGTGCCGAGAGACCCAAAACTGTATTACCCAGGGCCCGCAGCCGTAGCAGTTTTTCACGAGCGGAAGACGGCGAAGGGGGCGGCCTTAGTTACCGCGACTGTGACGCTTGACCCCGCGGTTGTGAATGATTTGCGTATCCAAGTCACGTGCGAGCACTTGCTGGAAAAGCATTTCCCGGATTTTCGCCTTAATATCGTGAGCAATCAATCGCAAGACGACTACGACACTTTTGAAAAAAATCGACGCATCACCGTCATGGCGGGGCAAATCGATCCGAGCGACGCGTCGAAATTTACGATCCCGATCCTGATTAATAATCGCCCGGGTACGGTGATTGTCGACGTCAGGCGATCGCCGATAAGCATTCAAGCCTTTGTCGATGGTCAGCCGCTTCGCTGAGAAT
The DNA here is from genome assembly GCA_051962375.1 of Tepidisphaeraceae bacterium. GTDB lineage: Bacteria > Planctomycetota > Phycisphaerae > Tepidisphaerales > Tepidisphaeraceae > RYN-431. The sequence goes on along the minus strand of JBQCCH010000762.1, from coordinate 1,139 downwards.
TCAGTTGCGATATGTTCGGCAGGCTGGTGCAATGCGAGTTCGATGATCGAAGCGACTGTCCCGACGCTCGAATACGCGCCGCCCGTTCCGCCGTTGAGCCCAGCGCGGCGGGCGTTGCGGGTGACGATTTACGTGCTGACCGGATTGCTCGTGATCGTCGTGGTGCGTGCGGCCATCCTCTCGCGAATGAAAGTCTGGGCGCACGGGCAATCGGTCAGCCGCATGTTGAAGGTGCAGGACATGTGCCTTCACTACGACCTTCCGCCCGGGCGGCGTGTTTTTGACGGCGCGACCGGGCAGGGGTTTCGGCCGGCCGCGTATGACCGGTTGGTGCAGTCCTTACGGCCGAGCTTTGATCGAGGCAGCCTGGGTTTCGATATCGGCGGCGGGGTGATGCTGCTGCACCAGGTCGTGTCATCCGCGGGAAAACGCGTCCTGATGATCGCCAACATCCACGCGCCGACGTCAGGCCTGAGCACCTACATGCTGCGGTGTTATCAGGTCGAGCTTGGCGATTGGCAATCACCAGCGCAGATCGACGAAGCCAGTTGCCCGCTGGCGATCGTTGCGCCGCCGCTGACGCGGATCGATGCGCTGAGCGGGCATGTGTTGCCCGGCGATCCCTCGCGGTTTGACTTGCCGCTCCTGGTCGACGGCAATCCATTAACCGTGCACTGCAGGCTCCGTGCAGATGGGAGCGTCGCGTTTTCCACGGACAAATACACTCTGCTGCCGGCCGACAGGACGCGCGAGGGGGCGAGCCTGTATATCGATCGCTTTCCCCCGCCGCAGGCTTGGACGCACACCCGGGACACGTGGCGCGGCATCTATCCAACGCTGCCGGCGCGTTGACCGGCGACGGTGTTTTCCCCGATACTCCGCAGATGAGCCTGACCTACGAAGCCGCCGGCGTGAACTATGACCGGCTAGACGCATTCAAGCGTGCCTGCCAAGCCGCCGCCCGCACCACCATCGGCGCACTTGCCGATCACGGGTATCACGAGCCGGACGAGACGCGCGGCGAAAGCGCCTACCTCATCGAATCCGAAGACGACTACCTCGCCCATGTCGAAGAGGGGCTGGGCACGAAAAATCTCGTCGCCGACGCGGTTCAGAAATTGACCGGCAAGTGCTACTAC
>JBQCCH010000761.1:0-12611 GCA_051962375.1 Tepidisphaeraceae bacterium | reverse complement strand
CGGATGCCAAGCCCTCGGACGATCGCAGCCCATCGAAAACCAAGCCCTCCGACGCGAAGCAGGCCGCCGACAAGAAAACGGATGACGCGTCGACCGGCAAACCCGCCGACCCGTCGGACGAAGCCCAGTCAGCCGACGCCGAGAACAAAAAGACGACCAGAAAGGATGCGGACGCATCGACCGGCACGCAAACAGAGGATGCCGCCGCCCAGGCAGATCAAGCGGACGGTGCCAAAAACGATGCGGACCACTCCGCGGACACCGATCATCCCTCTCCGACCCCGCCCGATGAAGCAGCGACGGCCGACGATGCGAGCGAAGTCAAAAAGCCGGTCGTCGTGAAAAAGAAGGACGCGACGGAGGTATCCGCAGCAGCGGTGGCGGCGGCGACGCAGCAGGATGCTGCAGCGCAGGCGGCTGCGGCGCAGGCGGCGCAAAATCCGAAGTCGGCCGCGCAGGATGGGGCGAAGCCATCCGATGCACAGGCGGCTGCCCAGGATCAGGTCGCGGCCGTCGATGCGGCGCAGACCAAGGCCGCCGCCAAGGCGCCTGCAGCGACGCCCGCTCCCTCCACCAGCGCGCCCGCGGCGGATGGCAAGCCGCACGAACCGGCCGTGAAGCCCAGCAAGGCCAAGACCGACGAAGCCGCGGTGGCGGCGACCGCGACCACGCCCGACAAAGACAAGCCCGATACCGACGCCAAAACGCCCGCCCCGGCCCCGGCGGTGGCACTGGATCCGGCGGCGAGTCTGCAGCAGCAGGCGCCGACGAAAAACACGCCCGCCGTTGCCGCGCTTCCCGTGGCCACGGCTGCTCATGCGGCCGCCGCGAACGATCGGCAGGTGGCGCAGAACAACATCGATCGCATCGTCACCTCGGTGCGCGGTGAGTTGCTGACCAAGGGCGGATCGATGCAGATCCGCCTCGATCCGCCGACGCTGGGCACGATCAATGTGCAGGTGAACGTCAACGACGGCGTGCTCACCGCATCGCTGCAGACCGAGAACGACCAGGCCACCCGCCTGCTCAGCCATAATCTGACGGACCTGAAATCCACACTCGAATCGGCCGGCGTGAGCGTGGACCGCATCCAGGTCAAGCAGGCCGCGCCGAACGACGCATCATCGAATCAACATCATGCATCCGACCAGGATCGGCAGCAGCAAGGCGCCGATGACCACCCGGCCCGCCAGGAGCAGCAGCGTCGCGAGATGCTGCAGCGCATGTGGCGGAAGCTGGCGATGGGCGACGATCCGCTGGATCTGGTCGCTTAAGCAATCGAAGGAGCACTTATGAGCCTCACAGACGCCATCAACACTTCCAGCAGCAACGGCACCACGTCGACGTCATCGACGGCCAACAAATCGCTGAACCTGCAGGCGACGGACTTCATCAAGATGATGATCACGCAATTGCAGAACCAGGACCCGACGGAGCCGACCAAAAGCTCCGACTTGCTGGCGCAGATGTCGCAGATCGGTCAGCTGCAGTCGTCCACCCAATTGCAGTCATCGCTCCAGACGCTCACATTGCAAAACAGCCTGTCGTCGGCCGGATCGATGATCGGCAAGGCGGTCACGGGCAAGGACGCCAACGGCGCCGACTTGGCCGGCACGGTGACGGGGGTGAAGGTCGACAGCGGGCAGATCAACCTGCAACTGGATTCGGGCTCGACGATGTCGCTGTCGAACGTATTGAGCATCACGAGCCTGTCTGGCACGACCACGCCCGTGAAAGCCGCCGCTTAATTCGCACGTCAGAATCAAAAAACGACGCCGGCCCGATGGCGATCACCGGGCCGGCGTTTGTGCGTTGGCGCTCAGCCGTGCCAGGTTTTGCCGGTGAGCAGTTCGTAGGCTTCGATGTAGCGTCGGCGGGTGCCGTCGACGACATCCGGCGGCAAGGCCGGGGCGGGCGGGGTTTTGTCCCAGGTTTGCGTTTCCAGCCAGTTTCGGACGAATTGTTTATCGAAACTGGGCTGATCACGGCCGGCCGCGTATTGGTCGGCGGGCCAGAAGCGGCTGCTGTCGGGCGTGAGCATTTCATCGATGACGATCAATTCGCCCTGCGGCGTCTGGCCGAATTCGAACTTCGTGTCGGCGATGATCACGCCGCGGTTCAACGCACGGTCGGCGGCAAATCGGTAGAGCGAGAGGGTGAGGGACTTCAATCGATCCGCCAGGGCAGCGTCGATTGATTGCCGCATGGTGTCGAAGCTGATGTTTTGATCGTGCCCTTCGTCGGCCTTGGTGGAAGGGGTGAAGATTGGCTCGGGCAGGCGGTCGCATTGCCGCAGACCCGGCGGCAGCGTGACGCCGCAAACCGATTGCGACCGCTGATATTCCGCCCATCCCGACCCGGCCAGATAACCGCGGGCGACGCATTCGATCGGCACCACCTTCGTCTTGCGCACGAGCACCGATCGGCCCTGCAGTTGATCGCCAAAGCTGCGCAAGGGCTTGGGAAAATCGGTGACGTCGGTCGCCAGCAGGTGATTGGGAACAAGGTCGCGCGTCTGCTCAAACCAAAACAGGCTCAATTGCGTCAGCAGCTTTCCCTTTTCCGGGATGCCGTTGGGCATAATGCAATCGAAAGCGCTGATGCGATCCGTGGCGACGATCAGCAACTGGTCACCCAGGTCGTAGACATCGCGCACTTTTCCCCGGCGAACGGGAAAGGGAAGGTTGGTGTTCAGAATGACGTCGGCCATCGCAGGTCTTCCTCGGATCAATGCTAACCCTCCGGGCACAGTCGTCGCAGGCGCACGCCGTCGACCGCTATCCCGAGCATCTTGCTGCCTACCCAAACCGCCTTGGTGGCGTGTTCGAAAATCACGACATCGGCATGGGAATCGCCCCAATATTCGAACGCGTTGCCGCCGTCTTTTTGAATGGCGGCGAGCTTGTTGCGGGCGGTGAGATTCACGCCGTTTTCAGTTGTGCCGTAAGCCGCATCGAACAGGCGCAGGTGCTGGGCGACGGCGTCGGCGTATTTTTGGTGCGTGCCGGTGGCAAGAACGACGCGGCGACCTTCCTCCCGGGCGGCGGTGATGTATTGGAGGACTTCGGGGCGGTATTGCAGCTGCGAAACGTCGAGGTCGATCACCCGGGCAATCAGCGTTTTGGCTTTCGGTCGGTTCGTGAGCATGAGCAGGCCGGCCCAGGCGAGGCGAAACGGATTGCGGCGCAACAGGAGCAGCGATGCTTTTCGCATCGTGTCGCCGCGAATGAGGGTTCCGTCCAGATCGACGTATAAAGGCAGTGCCATGGGGCCCTTTGAGTGGCAGAATGTAATCGATCGCGGGGGATCGGCAATGCGCCCGGGGGCAAGGGAGCATCAGCAACTTTTGGAAGCCGGTGCCAAGCCTGCTAAACTCAGCGGCGTCGACCGGCGCGGGTTCGCGTGGCGGTTGGCCAACATGTTATGGTTCTTCGATTCGAGATTTACAAAGACGGCGAGCGTGTCAGGCAATACAGCCCGGTGAATGCCATGGCTGTGGGACCCGAGAGCGTTCCATGGACGGGGGCAGTGGCGTTTCGCGACGATCACCTGATCGTTTCGCGGAGCGAGGATTATGCGACGGCGGTGGCGCTGTTGTGGGACATGGGATCGCGCGGCGCGTACCAGATGGAAACCACCCGGTTGCCGCCGCGGGCGAAGCCGTACATCTTGAACGTCGAGCTTGCCCGGTTTCGGCTGATGAAGATCGTTCAGAAGCAGGAAGACTGGAACCTGTTCGATTTCCCGAAGACCGAGAAGTTTCAGCAGCAGTTTCGCGAAGCGCAGGGCCTGTTCGCGCAAGCGCTAGCGCACCTGGATACGCCAGCGGTTGCGGCGAAGTTGGCGGATCGGTCGATGGAAGCATCGTTCGATCTTTCAGAAGATCTGGCGAAATTTCACGCGGACCTGCTCCTGAACCGTCGCCGGGCCAGCAACGCGCTGCCGCGGCACGTGTTCGGCTGCCGCGTGGATTGGACGATTCAGAACCAGAAATATCGCGACATGGTCTGCGAGCTGTGCGACTTCGTCGTGCTGCCGATGCCCTGGAAAAAGTTGCAGCCGACCGAAGATTCGTTCGTGACGCAGCAATTGGATGACTGGATCGAAGCGCTCGCCGCCAAACGGGTGTTGATGATCGCCGGCCCGCTGGTGGATTTGTCGGACGACGACGTGCCGGATTGGCTTTACATCTGGGAACACGATTTTGAAACGATCCGCGACCTGGCCTACGACTACGTGCGGAAGGTCGTGTCGCGCTATCGCCGGGCGATCACCGCCTGGAACGTGGTGGCCGGGCTGCATGCGACGCTGTCGTTCACGCTTTCATTTGAGCAGATGATCGAGCTGACGCGCGTGCTGGTTCAACAGACGCGCACGGTGGCCCCGAACGCACGAACGATCGTGACGATCAAGCAGGCCTTCGGCGAATATCACGCGCACACCCATCCCACCGTGCCGCCGATGTTGTATGCCGAGATGGTGGCGCAGGCGGGGATCCAGTTTGACGCGTTTTCGCTGGAAACCGAGATGGGATCCACCAAGCGCGGCCAGCACACGCGCGACATGTTCCAGTTGTCGTGCATGCTGGACAAATTCAGCACGCTCGGGAAGCCGGTTTTCATCACGAATGCGGGTGTTCCGGATCGAGCCGGCCCAGAGGCGGGTCGATGGCGCGACCCCTGGTCGCCCGAGCGGCAGGCGAAATGGCTGGAAGAATTCAGCCGCATCGCGCTCAGCAAGCCGTACATTGAAAACGTCTGCTGGTCGACGCTCGCCGACATCAGCCCCACGTCGGCCGGAAGCGGGCTGCTGGACGACATGCTGCAGCCCAAACCGATCGTGCCGGTGACGCAGACGATTCGCGAAACGCTGGGCAAGCCGCCGAGGAAGGCGTAAGCCCATGCGTGCGTGGGCGGCCCGTCATCTGACGTACCTGCCGGCCCAGCGTCGCGTGCTCCCGGTTCTGCTGGCGGTGCTGCTGATCGGACTTTCGATTCGTGCATGCCTGCACCGCTCTTACATCGCCGACCCGCCGGCTGCGGTAGGGGATCGGGCGACGGAATTGGCGGATCGACTCGATCCAAACACGGCCGACTGGTCGGAACTGGCAGCGCTTCCGTTGATCGGCGAAAAGCGGGCGAAGGCGCTGGTCGCCCGCCGCGAGCGTCTGCAGGCGAAAGACCCCGGGGCCATCGTCTATCGCCGTCCGGAAGATCTGTTTTATGTCGACGGGTTCGGGCCCGCGGTCGTTGAGCAGTTGAAGCCGTATTTGATGTTCCCCAAGTCCGCTCCCAGCACAGTTCCCTAACAATCCGGGTGGAGATGGCCTAAGATTCAGGCATGCCATCTTTCGAAGTTGTCTCCCCGTTTCAGCCGGGCGGCGATCAGCCGCAGGCGATCGATGCGCTCGTTCGCGGCGTCAACGAGGGGAGGCGTTTCCAGACGCTCATGGGCGTCACCGGATCGGGCAAGACGTTTACGATGGCGCACACCATCGCCCGCTTGAACAAGCCGACGCTGATCATCAGTCACAATAAGACGCTGGCGGCGCAGCTTTATGAGGAAATGAAGGAGCTGTTCCCGCACAACGCGGTCGGCTACTTCGTCAGCTATTACGATTATTACCAGCCGGAAGCGTACATCCCCCAGCGGGACATTTACATCGAGAAGGATGCGTCGCGCAACGACGACCTGGATCGGCTTCGCCTGGCGGCCACAAGCAATCTGGTGAGCCGCAATGACGTGATCATCGTGGCCAGCGTTTCCTGCATCTTCGGGCTGGGTTCGCCGGAGAACTACCGAAACAGCGTCGTGGCCATCCGCAAAGATGTGCCCATGGAACGCGACGACCTGATCAAAAGCCTGCTCGAATTGCAGTACCAGCGGAATGACATCGATTTCAAGCGCGGGGCCATCCGCGTCCGGGGCGATGTTGTGGAACTGCGTCCTTCCTATGAAGAATTCGCGTATCGCATGGAGTTTTTCGGGGACGAGATCACCTCGATCGACATGGTGAACCCGCTCACGGGCGAAATCCTGCAGAGCCACGACCAGATTTTCATCTACCCGGCCGTTCACTACGTGATGCCGGAAGACAAGGTGGCGTCGGCGATTCAATCGATCAGCGACGAATTGGAAATGCAGGTCATGCACCTGCGCATCCAGGGCAAACTTTTGGAGGCGCAGCGGCTGCTCGCCCGAACGAAGTATGACCTGGAACTGATCCAGGAAACCGGCTTTTGCAGCGGGATTGAAAACTACAGCCGCCATCTCGACGGTCGGCCGCCGGGGGCGAAGCCGTGGACGCTGATCGATTATTTTCCGAAAGATTACCTGCTGATGATCGACGAATCGCACGTCACGCTGCCGCAGCTGAATGCGATGTACGTCGGTGACCGGATGCGGAAAGAAGTGCTGGTCGATCACGGATTCCGGCTGCCCAGCGCGATGGACAATCGGCCGCTGAAATATCATGAATTTGAGGACACTTGGAATCAGGTGGTGTTCGTCAGCGCGACGCCGGGCAAGATCGAGTTGGAAAAAACCGGCGGCGAGGTGGTGGAACAGGTGATCCGGCCGACCGGTTTGATCGATCCGATCGTTGAAGTGCATCCGGCGCAAGGGCAGGTGCCGCATCTTCTGGAGCAGGTGAAGGGCGTCATCGAACGCGGCGAACGCGTCTTGGTGACGGCGCTGACCAAGCGATTGGCCGAGGATCTTTCAGCCTACATGCAGGAGGCGGGCATTCGGTGCCGGTATCTGCACAGTGAAATTCAAACCATCGAACGGGTCGAGATCCTGACCGATCTTCGCAAAGGGGAGTTTGACGTTCTGATCGGAATCAACCTGTTGCGAGAAGGGCTCGATTTGCCGGAAGTGTCGCTGGTGTGCATTCTGGACGCCGACAAGACGGGCTTTCTGCGGAGCGAGACATCGCTGATCCAGACGATCGGCCGGGCCGCGAGAAATGCGAATTCCCGCGTGTTTCTTTACGCGGACACGATCACGCCGGCGATGCGTGACGCGATGGATGAAACCGAACGGCGCCGCAAACTGCAGATCGAATACAACGCCGCTCACGGCATCACGCCGGCGACGGTGAAAAAGGCGATTCGCGCCTCGATTGAATCGGAAGTGAAAGCCCGCAAGACCGTGCAGCAGGCGCTCGGCGCGATCGGGGCCGATTACGATTCGACGGAACTGATCACCATGCTGGAGCAGGAGATGCTGGAAGCGGCCCAGAATCTGGAATTCGAAAGGGCGGCCCAGTTGCGCGACAAGGTGAACGAATTGAAGGGCACCCCGCTGATCAAGAGAGCCAACGCCGCGACGCCGGAAGAAGGATCGACAATTTGGCAGCCCAAGAGCACCAAGGCGAGCAAAAAGAAGGGCCGATCGTTCAAATGATCGGGCTGGCTGGGTGCGAGGGGTTGTGTTGTTGATAGGATGGGGGCGTCAACAAAAGACTTTGTGCCGGAGTGATCGAATGCACGCGTTTCCGCCGCCAGAATCCTTCATGGAACTGATCCAGATTGCTTGCCGCGAGGACATGGGTCCGCAGCGGGATGATTGCACCTCGCGGCTGGCGTTTGACGACAGCGTGATCGGCGTGGGGACGCTGCTACAGAAGCAAACGGGCGTGGTGTGCGGCCTGCCGATCGCGGAGCACGTGTGCCGGGTGTATGACGAGCGCTTGCGCGTGGAAATGATTCCCGGCTTCCATATGGAACTGATCGAAGGACGCTTTAGCGATCAGGCAATCACGCCGTTGCTGCGGGTGCGTGGGCCGATGCGGTCGTTGCTGGCGGCGGAGCGCGTATTGCTCAACATCCTTCAACATCTGTCCGGCGTGGCGACGCTGACGCAGAAATTTGTTCGACGGATCGAAGGCACCGGCGCCGTCCTCGTCGATACGCGAAAAACGCTGCCGGGCTTTCGTGCGCTCGATAAATACGCCGTTTTATGCGGCGGCGGGGCGAATCACCGCACGGGGCTGTACGACATGGTGTTGCTGAAAGACAACCACTTGGCGGGCTTTTCCCCTCGAGAAATGCCGGACGCCATCCGGCGGATTGTCCAGCGCTCCAAGGCTGAAGCGCCGGAGCGGAAGGTACAGGTTGAAGTGGATTCGCTCGATCAACTGCGGCAACTGCTGAAAATCGACGGCATCGACTACATCCTGCTGGACAACATGGATTGCCCGACCATGACGCAGGCGGTGGCCTTGCGGGATCAGGCCGGCAAGAAGGGCGTGTTGCCGCTGGAAGCGTCGGGCGGCGTGACGCTGGAAACCATTCGCTCGATCGCCCTGACCGGGGTGGACCGAATCAGCGTCGGCTTCATCACGCATTCAGCACCCGCGCTGGATATCGGACTGGATGTCGAGCTGCAGTAGCTCGCTCCGACAATTTTTTAAAGACATTTCTGCTCGCCTGGCATCGCTTCGAATCAGCGATGAGGGATTGCTGCATCGCGACTTGCGCGCGTGTGACCGTGTCAACCCCGGGAATCCCCTGTCTATCCTGGTTAAGTGCGTCCCTTCACTGGTCGATGAATTCATTAGCCGGGCCGCGAAAGCGGGACGGTGAAAAAAGTCGATCAGCTCGAACCGTCGGGGAGTTCGAGGGATCGGCCGGGATTGCGAAGGTTCATGTCTCGAATCCCGAATCTGCAGGCGGATGTTCCGTCAGTTGATTGTGGAAACAAGGTTTCAAAAAGCGACATGGTGTCGCCAAAGCGTTGTCAAAACCAACGCCCATCCTCGGAGAGTTGTCATGCAAGCACGCGTCTTTCGTCATCGAGGCTTCACGCTCGTTGAAATCCTGATTGTCGTCATCATCCTTGGGATTCTGGCGGCGATCGTCATTCCGCAGTTTACGAATGCGTCGCAGGATGCCCGCAAGAGTTCGTTGACAAGCCAGTTGCAGACGATTCGATCGCAGGTCGCGCTCTACAAGATGCAGCACCTGGATGAATTTCCGCCCGGCTTCGGCGCGACGACCGCCGCGGTGACGTCGGCGACCGCCTGGGCGGAAATGACCGAAAAAACCAATGAGGATCACACCACGACGGGCGAACCGCGGTTCGGCCCCTATATTCAGTCGGCGCCGGTGAATCCGCTGAATGGCAAGAGCGATGTGTACGTCATCAATGACGTCGGCGTCGACTTCGGCAACGGTGCGGGCGACGCCACGACGGGCACGGGCAACCAGACAGCGCCGGCGGCCGCGGGTTGGATCGTGAACATTGCCACGGGCAAAGTGTGGGCGACCGCCAAGGACGCCACCAAGATTTACAACGAAGCTTCGCCGTCTGACAGCGGCAATACCGATTAACCGATTCCTTCCACGTCGACCGGGTTAACGCCCGGTCGACGTGTTACTTTTTCCTTCTGGGGAGCGTGTATGGCGAGTGCGAACGTGGCAGTGCGAAATCAACCGGCCCATGGATTTACGCTGGTTGAGATCCTCATTGTGGTGATCATCCTGGGGATTTTGGCCGCCTTCGTGGTGCCGCAGTTTTCCAATGCGACGCTCATGACGCGTGAGAACACGTTGAAGGATGACCTCCGTTTTTTGCGTACGCAGATCGGCATCTACAAAGGGCAGCACTACGACACCGTTCCCGGCTACCCCGGCGGCGACGCCACGGCGGCCGCCGCCGCCACGACGATGGTGGAACAATTGACGCTGTTCAGCGATGAGCGCGGCACGACCAGCACCGCCCCCGATTCGGCCCATCCATTCGGCCCGTATCTTTCGCACATCCCGCCGAATCCGTTGTCGGGAAAGACGAAGATCGCCATCCAGACCGGAAACGCCTCAGCGACGGCCGACGCTTCGCTGGATGCGGGGTGGATTTTCAATCCGGAAACGGAACAGATCATCGCCAACTCGGCCGGCCAGGATTCCAACGGAGTGGATTATGCTGCCTACTAAGCGCCTTCGGCGACAGGGCGGCTTTACGTTGATTGAGGCGATGACCGCCTCGGTGATCCTTTGTTTTTGCGTCATCGGACTGGCGTCGGCGATGACCTCGGCGAGCCAGCAAGCCATCGCGACGGCTGCCAAGTCGGACGCGATGAACGCCAGCAGCGCCGGCATGGAACTGCTGGCGGCCCATCCCCTGAGCGATCTTTACAGCGTATCCGGCGGCGCGGTGCAGAGTGTGCCGTCGTCCGCATTTGCGTCTCACCGCGGCGTGTCGACGAACGGGCAGATCACCTTCATCAGTCGATCGTCAAAGCAAGGTTCGCGCGATCTGGCGATTGAGCAGGTGCAATCAATTTCGTCGCAGGGTGCGTCGGTCACGCTCTACCGGCTGGTTTCCAAGGAAGGCAACGGCCAATGAACCGCCGCGCGTTCACGCTCGTGGAACTCTGCCTGGGCATGCTGGTGACAGCGGTGTTGGCGTTCGCGGCGGCGACGTTCACGACGGCGGTCGTATCGCAATGGAGCGATGGAAATCGCTCGCAAATGCTCGATGTTTCGCTATTTCAGGCGCGTGCGGTGGTCGGGCCGATTGTTGAATCCGCCCGGCAGGTCGCGGCCGTCTACAACACGCCCACGCCGGCTGTCTTTCTTTGGCAGAACGACACGCTGAACGGCCCCGATCAAAAGCGACAGTTCGCCGAGCTGGCGTTGCTGGAATACGACGCGACCACCCAAACGATCTACTATTACCAGGCCGATGCGTCCAATGATTTGGTCAATAATGCGACGGCGATGCAGACGGTGTCCGATGCCGATCTTGCGGATCCGAATCTGATGGCGGTCTTCAAGTCGCAGACATGGCTCAAGCCCAAACGCGCGTTGCTGGGGCCGGGGCGGGTGATCGGATCGAGCACGGAAGTGGCTCGCGTCACGCAGGCCGTTTTTCAACCGGTGACGAGCAACACGCTGCCGCAACTGGAATGGTCGGCCACAGTGGCGCGCGGCGATGCGACGGTGAGCTTTGATGACACGTTGACGCTGCGGGCGCCGACGACCGTCGTTGCTGGGGTGACGCCATGAGAACGCGCGTCGCCGAAACCCGACGCCGCGGCATCGCGATGATTCTGGTCATCCTCGTGGTGGCGTTTTCCAGCGTGCTGGTGCTGTCGATGCTCAGCAGCGCGGCGGTGCATGCGCAGGTGAATGCGACGTCGGCGGTGCGAGTGCAGGCGCAGTATTTGGCCGAATCGGGGCTGAATCTGGCCATGTATTACCTGAAAAATCCGGGGGCATCGCCGGTGTCGCTGGTGTACGGCGCGAACGGCAATGTGCATTACCCCGGCGAAACGGGCATTTCGATCGACGGCATGCCGGGCACGATTGACCTGGCGATTACGAATCCATCGAACGGTCAATTCGCCATCACGTCCACCGGCACGTATCAGGGGGTGTCGGTCAGCGCCGATGCGACAGTGGCCGTGAAAAAGGCGAAGCAGTTTACGTATGCGGGCTATTTTTCCGGGTCGGTCACGCTCAACAGCGGTGCGTCGATCACCGGCGGGGCGATTACGGACAACTCGCTCCAGCAGAACTACACCGGCCAGGTGCAGGGAACGATCACGACCAAAACGTCGGGCGTTGCGGCGGATTTGCAGAGCACGAATTTTGACTACCCGATTTCCATGTTCCACTACCTGCCGACCTACTTTTACAACGGCAAAAGCTATCAGGCGAAGGAACTGGCGAGCAACTTCACCGGCGGAATCCTCTACGACGGGTCTGCCAGCAATCCGTGCAATGTGTGGTATGTCGCGAAAAACAACATTGCGATATCGGGCATCACGATATTGAACGGATCGCTCGTGACGCTCTCGGGCGTCGGCCTGAAGGTGTCCGGTTCACTGACGATCACGCCGACCGCGAACCTGCCGGCCTTGGCGGTGGGGAAAGATCTCACCTACGGAGCCGCGTCCACGTACATCACGTGCAATGGGCCGACCTATTTGTCGGGCGTGCTGCGCGGGACCGGGCTGGGGATTTCGCTGCTTACCGGGCTGACCGTGAACGGGACCTTTATCAGCGGAAATGGCGGGTATCCGGTCAACAGCTCTTACAAAGGGGCGGTGACGCTGAAGTGGGTGCAGAGCCAGGCAAAGACGGTCGCCTTTGCCGACGAGATGGAAACCATTCAATCCGTAACTGCCCAGTCCTGGGATACCGATAATTCGAGGCCGCAATGAAAACCGAACGCATGTTTACCGTCGTTGTCGCGCTGCAGCTGCTGGTGCTGGCATCCGTCTGGACGGGCCCGCAATTGCCGGCCGCCCGGGCGCTGGTGCTCCCTGATCCGGGCGAGCAGCGGGAAAAGCAATTGGAAGAGCTGCGCAAGCTGAACGACAAGATGGACAAGCTCCTGGATTTGCTTTCCGGCGGGAACCTTCAGATCAAGATGAAAACGCCCGAAGACAAATAGGCGTGCCGAGCGGTGCGCTGCATCATGCGAAACCGTGCTGGCTTTACTCTGGTGGAGTTGCTGATCGTCGTCGTGATCATCGGGATCATGGCGGCGGCGGTGGTGCCGACGGTGAGCGCGGACGCGGACCTGAAGCTGGCCGGTGCGACGCGGGCGCTGATGGCCGACCTTGCTTACGCGCGGTTGCGGGCGATTCAATCGCAGAC
>JBQCCH010000760.1:0-7560 GCA_051962375.1 Tepidisphaeraceae bacterium | reverse complement strand
TTTGGCGCTCACTGGCTTGCGTTGGGGTTAGTTTATCTAATTTGGCGGGTTATCCTTGTTCCGCTGCCGATAATCCGGGTGATTGGGCTGGGGTTTTATTTTTCGATACGAAAAAACGGCCGGCACCTGAAAGGCACCGGCCGCCGGAACTCAATTCACTCTGAACGAAGCCGCGTCGCGGTTCGCGGAATGGCCCGTTATTGACCGCCGCCCGCCCCGCCAGCACCCGAACCCGCCGACCCAGAACCCGTCGACCCGGAACCCGTCGACCCCGAGCCTGTCGCGCCTGAGCCCGCCGATCCGGATCCCGTTGAGCCGGAACCTGTCGAGCCGGACCCAGTCGAGCCCGAACCCGCAGAACCGGCGCCACCGGTGCCGCTGCCGGCACCATTGATGCCGCCATTGCCCGTGCCATTGTTGCCGCCGTTACCGGTTCCATTCATGCCACCGTTGCCGGTGCCATTGTTCCCACCGTTGCCCGTACCGTTCATGCCACCATTGCCGGTGCCGCTGTTCCCACCATTGCCAGTGCCTCCCATTCCGCCGTTTCCGGCTCCACCCATTCCACCGGTACCCGCGCCACTACCGGCCGATCCCGACCCGCCAGCGCCGCCGCTCCCGGCACCGCCGGCTTGCAGGTGCGTGGGGGCCTGATGAGCGGCGTGACCCACCGTGGTCGCCCCGAAACTTCCGGCCGTCCCGAACAACATGCCCGCGGCAACCAGAGACGATGAAACAATCAGACGATTTCGCATAACCGAACTCCTTTGCGAACATCCTAGAAGTCCGGTCTCCGAGAAAACGGCAAGCTTTCGCTTAATAAGCGCTCATCCGGCCGAATCGGGTTTTAGAGGCCACCAACCCCGCATTTCAGCGAGAAATGTCGAAAGAATCTGCTGCCGAAGCGTGAGAAAAGGCGTTTCCGCCGCGGTGTTCTTCATCTCACCGCGAATCGCGCCTCGAATAGCTGGAGGACTACGATCGGCCGCCTAACAGCGAGCCAGGACCGTGCGTCGGCGCTCTGATTAAAGCAAGGCGCTCGCGCAGCCCAACCACCGCACTCAAGCCGCAAGGGCATGAGAAGCTCGACAGGCCTCAAAATAACGAAGGTGAGAAGAGAAACGACGTGCGGACGCGAAAGGCGTGCGAATTAAACCGCAGAGGTCCGCTCCCAACAAGCAGCCTGCCCCACTCAGGCCAACGCCAGCGCGCTCTTGGTGTTGGTCGTGACGACCGTTTCCCAGAGATCGACGCTGCGGAGCTTGTAGCGATAATCGATCTCGATCTGCGTCTTGGCGACCAGATCCGCCAGCGCCAGGTCGCTTCGCCAGCCGATCTTTTGGCACAGCGGATTCGCCCACTTCTCCAGCATCGCCACAAAGCGGTTGGTGCTGAGAAAGTGGTTGAGGATGATGATCTTCGCCCCTGCCTTGGCGACGCGTTGCGCCTCGCGAACGAGCAATTCCGGCTGGCTCACCACGCTGATCACGTGGCTGATGAAGATATGGTCGAAGCTGCTGTCCTCGAACGGCAGTTCCAACGCGTTGCCTTGGAACACCGTGATGTGCTGCAGATTGCTGTCGACCACCTTCTTGCGGGCTTCCCGCAGCATGCCCGATGACAGGTCAACGCCCATCACCTTGCCGTGCGTGGGATAGAAGCCCATCGAGCCGCCCGTGCCGATGCCGATATCGAGCACCGTCTCGCCCGGCTGGATCTTCATGTGCTCGATCGCGCGAGCGATGCGCTTTTTGACCAATGCCCCAAACGTATGATCATAGACGAACGACTGAACGTCATAGATTTTGCGCGTGCTCGCTTCTTGCATGGAAGAATAATGTAGTCTGTGCCGGTTCGGGATTCTAGTGCAATGAGATTAAAGATGGCTCACATTCGAAGACTTCTTGCGGCAGCTCTGGTGCTGAGCGGCGGTTGCGTTCATACGATCCGCCAGGCGGCACGGCACTTTCCGGCGAAGGAAGAGCGTTCATCCCGCGTCAATCGCACCCAGATGGCGGCCGCCGAAGCGCCGGTGACGCCCGGGCACCCGCGTCTCTTCGTCCGGGGCACGTTCGCCCCTGCCTCCCCGCGCGATCCGCAGGTCGCCCAGTGGCAGGCCATGCTGCAATCGCGGGCGGACGATTTGTTGACCAAGCCGGCCCTCGCCTACAACCCCAAGCATCTGCTGACCCCCGCCCGTGAAGCCTTGCAGCGATTGAGCCTGCTCGGCGGGATGTACCAGCTCACCCAGAACGCCCGCTACGGCGAGGCGGCCCGCCGCGAGTTGATCAACCTCTGCGAATTCCCCGATTGGCAACCCAGCGATTTCCTGGCCACCGCCGAGATGATGAACGCCGTCGCGATCGGCTATGACTGGGCGTTTCCCGTGCTTTCAGCTGAGGAGCGGCGCCAGGTGGTTGACGCCATCGTCGACAAGGGCCTTCAGCCGGCCATGAAGGGGTATGCCTCTCAGGGCGGCTGGACCACCGCGCACCACAATTGGAATCTGGTCTGCAACGGCGGCGTGATTGTCGCCTCGCTGGCGATCGAAGAAGAACGCCCCGCGATCGCCCGGCGCGCCCTGAACGAAGCGCTCAATTCGATCCAGAACGGCCTGCAGATCTACGACGACGGCGGCGGCACGCCCGAGGGGCCGATGTATCACAATTACGCCACGCGCTACCTCACTTTCGCCGCCGCCGCGCTCAAGACCGCCAAGCAGCCGGGGGTGGCGCTGGATCGCTCTCTGGCGAACTGGACCCACGCCGGCGAGTTCCGCATTCAATTGCTGGGGCCATCCGGAAAAGTCTTCAACTTCGGCGACGGCGCCGAGGTCGTCGGCAACAGCGCGTGGATGTTCTGGCATGCCGCCCAGTTTCATCGGCCGGAGTTCGCCACGTTTGAGACCCGGCAGGATCAGGAAGCGCCCTCAATGTTCGATCTGCTCTGGTACGTGCCGGGCGATGCGTCGAGGCATCTGCCCACGGAGCAGGCCTTCGAAGCCGCCCTGGTGATGCGCCAGCGCTGGAACGATCCGAACGCCACCTTCCTCGCCCTTCGCCAGGGCTCGAATGCCGACAATCACAATCACCTGGACCTGGGCACCTTCGTTCTCGATATCGCCGGCCAACGATTCGCGCAGGACCTGGGGGCCGACAACTACGATTTGCCCGGGTATCTGGGCAATCGGCGGGCGGATTACCTGCGTTCCAGCACGCCCGGCCACAACACCCTGACGATCGGCAACGCCAGCCAACCGATCACCGCCAGCGCCACGGGTGAGCTGCTTCCCTCGGCGGCCGGCAAACAGATGGCCCGCATCGACATGACGCCCGGCTATCCCGGCGCCCGATCCGTCATCCGTACCGCCGGCATCGACGCCAACGGCAATGCGTCCATCAGCGACGTCGTGAAGCTGGTTTATCCCGGCGCGATCACCTGGAACCTGCACACCCCCGCCCGCGTAGCCGTCACCGCCGATGGGAATGCCATCCTGCAATTGAAGGACAAGCGCGTGCAGATGCGCATCGTTCAACCGATCGGCGCACGGCTCAGCATCACCGCCGACCGCACCGATCCGCCCGAATTGCCGATCGCCAACAGCACGCACCTCCGCGTCATCTGCCCCGCCGCCACGGAGACGCATATCGTGGTGGAATTCCGCCCGATGTCGCCGTGATTGGGCCGGCAAGCCTATTAACGGAGTTGCAATATGCCTCTCGATTCCACGCGTTCGGTCGCTGATGTCGAGGGCCCTTGGCGTGATCCAAACGTTAATTCCGGCTTGATCGATCGCTGCAAACGGGGTTGGACCATTCCCGTGGCGGAACTGACGAATGAGTTACTGGCCACCTATCTGCGGCAAAAGATTGGGTTGGTTCTCGTGGTGCCCGAAGCCCAAAAGCGAATCGCATCAGGTTTCACAGACAACACCGAAATGTATGACGACGAACTGGCGAACGCGCTGGAGTCGGCAAGAAAGGCAGGTCGTCGACCGCCGCGTTAGTGTGTAGGTTGCGATTCATCGCAACACGTCCCCACGCGGGAAGAAATGTTGCGATGAATCGCAACCTACGGGTGGCAAGGACAAGGACGCTTGTCCTTGTTTCCGATGCCATTCCCCGTTGGCACCCTCACGCTTGCCAGCCGTCGGCGCACGCCGGCGTTCGGTCGATGGGCGCCGTCATCCCGCCGCTTCGGGACGTCATCAAGGCCCTTGGTGCCATCTCCAAGTCACTTGGTGCAGTATACAAGCCGTTTGGTGCAATCTCCAAGCCACTTGGCGCCATCACCAAGCCGCTCCGTGCCTTCTCCAAGCCGCTTGGTGCCGTCTCCAAGCCGCTTGACGCCATCACCAAGCCGCTTGACGCCATCACCAAGCCGATTGATGCCATCACCAAGCCGCTTGGTGCCATCTCCAAGGCGCTTGGCGCCGTCTCCAAGGCGCTTGGCGACGGCGTTTTACGTCGGATCGCTGGTAGGTTGCGATTCATCGCAACGTTTCTCGCCGCGTCCGCGAGTGGTGCGCTGAATCGCAACCCACCACTGCCCCTTGGTGCCGTCATCCCGCCGCCGATTATCGGAAGACGGGTTCTCGGACCCGGCAGCGGTGCACGGTCGGGCGCGCGGGCCGTCGGGCGTTCCTACAAAATCGTGGGTCGCCCCCCCGAGCGTGACCCCGATGAGGGCATGCCCTACAGGCACGGCGCTTCGATTGCACCGTCTGGCGCCGGCGACGGTCAGTGGGCGGCCTCGAGCAATTCGGATTGGGAGATCGCGTGATCCGGCTTTTTGCGACGCATCAGCAAGCTTGCCACCAGTTGCAGCACGCCGACCGCCAGCATCGCCACGAACACCCATTTCAAGCCGTTGCCGATCGTCTGCTGGATGAACGCCAACGTGTCGGGCGGCAGCGCGGCCTGCGACTTGGGGTCCATCGCCTGCTCGGGCGAAACGCCGCGGCTCGCCAGGGCTTCCAGTTTGTTGACCGACAGGTGATTGAACATCACGCCCAGCAGGCCGACCCCCATCGAGCCGCCGATCGTTCGACAAAAGCTGACGGTGCTGGTCACGATGCCGCGCTGGTGGTAATCGACCGCATCCTGCGCGCCCAGCAGGTAGGCCATCGACGAGGCGCCGAAGCCGAAGCCCGTGACCGCAAGCACCACCGTCAATGCCCATCTCGGCCAATCATAAAAAGCGCCGCACACCAGCCCGCTGAAGCCAACGAGAATCGCAATGCACCCCATCAGCGCGACTTTGCGAAACCCCCAGCGAATCATCAGGGGCGCGATGAAGATGTGGCACGTGGCCCAGGTGAGCATCACCGGCGTGACCACCCCCGCGGCCGCGCCCGCCCCGCCGCCCCGAGCGCCTTGAACGTACAACGGCACATACGTGTCCAACGCGAGAAACGCGCATCCGAAAAAGAGCATGGCCAGGAAATTCGGGCCCACTTCCTGCCGCAACACCAGTGACGGCGGCAGGATCGGGTTGGCCGTGCGTCGCTCGTGCCAGATGAAGACGGCCGTCGCCACCACGGTCACGCCAATCAGCACGAGATTCGTCACCGTCGCCAGGCCGCCCGAGACAACCGACAGCAACGTGATGCTCGCGATCGACAGCAGCGTGATCCCAAAGAGATTCAGGTCGCGTGAGTGCGGCTTTTGATGGTCGTGATAGGTCAGGGCCAACACGATCAGGCCGAGCAGACCGAAGGGAAGGTTGACGAGAAACACCCAGCGCCAGCCGAGCGTCTGCACCAGAAATGCGCCCAATGCCGGGCCGGCGAGCGAACTGATGCCCCAGACGGCCGAGAACAGGCCCTGCATCCGTGCGCGCTCTTTCAGGGTGAACAAGTCGCCCAGAATCGTCAGCACGACCGGCATAATGCCGCCTGCCCCAAGGCCCTGCACGCCGCGGAAAAGAATCAGCTGCACCATGCTGTGCGACATCGCCGCCAGCACCGAACCGCTGGTGAAAATGAGCGTGGCCCCCAGAATCACGCGCTTGCGCCCCAGCACGTCGGCGAGCCGACCGTAAAGCGGCATGGTGACCGTGCAGGCGAGCAGATACAGCGACGCCACCCACGAATAGTGCTCCAGCCCCTGCAGATTGCTGATGATGGTGGGCATGGCCGTGCTGGTGACGGTCATTTCCATGGACGACAGGATCATCACCAGCATCAGCGCCGCCACGACCCAGCGGCGATCGGTCTTGCGGATCGGCGCGGCATGGTCGGGCTCGGTGGTAAGCCCGTTCGCACCCGCCGATTCCGGCATCGCCGACGGCAGAGCGCCGGCTTCTCCGATCGCGCCGAACCTTCCCGATTCGCTTTCCAGTCCTGAGTCGACAACAGCTTTAGCCAAAACATCTCCGAGTCGCGGGATTGAGAACCAACTGCCAAAGATAGGGATTTACCGGGCGGCCGGCAAAACCGGGCGCTGGATCGGCTGAAGCCCCACTGATCGCGCCACTGCGATTTCACCGGGCTGTTTCCGATCGCCGCCGGACTTGCTACAATTTGGCGACCACGTGCCCGTGGTGAAATGGATATCACTTCGGTCTTCGGAACCGACTTTGCAGGTTCGAATCCTGCCGGGCACATTTCCCTCGCTTGTTTATGTCAGGCTGCCGATCACGCGATCAACGCGTGGGTGTCGGCATGTCGTTATTTGCGTGTCGGCGTCAGCGGGTCGGTGTCAGGGCATCGTGATGAGGCGCTTCGTCGCTCAGGCCGCCGTGCGGTCCGCCCAGATGCGTGGGATCGGCCGGGTCGTTGGCGGGATCGATTCGCATATCGGGGTGATTGCCCATCGCCGGATGATCGTTCTGCGAACCACAGCCCGCCGCCAACATAACCACCACTGACGCAACAAGCACCGAACTGCCGTAGAGACTGCCGTTAATCATCGATTTCATTACTAAACTCCTGCCGGCCCACGTTGTGCCGGCGCAACAAGCCCCAAACGAAAATGAACCGGGCTCTGCAGTGAGCCCGGTTCATCTCAATGGATCATCCCGTCCCTAGTGCTGTTGTTCATCGGTCGGCACCTGGTTGGGGCGCATGGAAGTGCCATGCTCCTCATGGTTCACGCCCGGCCGATCCTGGTAGGGCTCCACCGGTGCGGCCGGGGGCGGCCGATCGTCCATGCCGCGATCGTTCGAGCACCCCACCACGGCCAGTCCTCCAACCACCACCAACGCTGCAATTATGGATTGACGCATCACAGACGCTCCTTCGAGAAAAACGGTTCGAACATCGACTCCGCCACGGCGGATGGTAGGCATCGCCCGGAGCGCGCGGTGATTAAATCAATTTTCGCAGCTTAGGCAGCCAATGACGTGCCAACGATTTCGCCGACGTTCGCAATTGCTGCTGTGGAGACTTCCGGGACAGATGCTGGCAGAAAGAATTGAGCGGTCTGGGGAGAAAGAAAGCGGGCAAAATCCTCGGAAGAGGATTCCGACATTCAGATTTGCAAACGAGGGCGACGGGGCTCGAACCCGCAACCTCCGGATCGACAGTCCGGTGCTCTAACCAATTGAGCTACACCCCCA
>JBQCCH010000759.1:0-3729 GCA_051962375.1 Tepidisphaeraceae bacterium | reverse complement strand
AAAGAATTTTTTGCCATAGTTTTATGACCCATCCGATTCTGCCGCCGCCATTGGTATTAATCCTGGTCCCCTTTACAGTTGGCGTATGAATCGTCGCGCGGTGTTCTGGATGTTCTGCCTGATCGTCAGCGGGGCATTTTGTATTTATGTGATTGGCAATCAGTCGGTCGGCCTGTTCGACCGCGACGAGCCGCGCTACGCCCAGACGTCGCGCCAGATGCTGCAATCCGGCGACTGGGTTGTGCCGCACTTCCTGGACAAGGTGCGCACCGCCAAGCCGGTGCTCATCTACTGGTGCCAGGCGGCCTCCATGAAACTGCTGGGCGACAACGCCTTCGCCGCCCGGCTCCCGTCCGCCGTTGCGATGACGGCCGTGCTCGGCCTCTTGATCGTCGGCGTCTCCGCCGCCAGCGGCGCCAAGCGCGGGTTGTGGACGGCCTTCATCCTCGGCTCCAGCGGGCTCGCCATTGCGTCCGCCAAAATGTGTCTTACCGACGCAGTGCTGTTGCTCTGGATCACGCTCGCGCAGGTCGCCCTCTACCAGCTCTGGCGCAACGGCCCGCGAGCGGGGCCGACCGTGCTGCTCGGGATCTCGCTCGGCCTGGCAGGATTGACCAAGGGGCCCGTCGCGATCGGCGTCTCTTTAACCACCCTCGCCGCGCTGTGGCTGCTCGGCCGAACGTTGCCCCGCACGCGGGCGGTCGATCCCGCCTCGCCGCGACGCTTTACGCTCGTGAGCGGACTGATCGTCGTTGCCGTGGTGGTGACGTTGATCGCCGGCGTTTGCACGCCCTGGCTTTGGGCGATCCAGCACCGCGCCCCCGAATTTCTGCGGACGGCCATCGGGCATGACGTCATCGACCGCATGCAGCACGGCCAGGAAGGGCACTCGGCGCCGCCGGGGTTTTATTCGCTGATCGTTTGGGTCACCTTCTTTCCTTGGAGCCTGCTCCTGCCCGGCGCGATCTGGTGCGGCTGGCGCTATCGGCACCTGCCCGCCACCCGCTTCGCGCTGGCGGCCTGGTTCGGGCCGTGGATCCTGTTCGAATGCATCGCCACCAAGCTGCCGCACTACGTGCTCCCCACGTACCCGGCCCTTGCGTATCTGACCGCCGATTTCCTGGCACGCGCCGACCGCGGCCAACTGAAAGACCTTCGCCGACGCGGGTTTCATGGGATCGTCTGGGGCTGGGCGGTTCTGGTCGGATGCGTCGGCCTTGGCGCGCCGATACTCCTGTTTTTCCTGATGCCCGTGCATCAATCGACGGCGGCGGCGGGGCTGTTCATCGCGGTGATCGCGATCGTGATGGGCGTCACCACCGCACGCCGCTTCGGCCGGGCCGACGTCTTCGGCGCCGCCCGCGCGATGGGCGTGGGGATGCTCAGCATCGTATTAGCCCTGTGGTCCGCGTATTTACCGGGCCTGCGTCCGCTGCACCTGAGCCAGGACATCGCCCACATCATCATCGCGAACGGCGGATACGGGCAGCGGGGGTACATGATCGACTACAAAGAGCCGAGCCTTGCCTTCGCCCAGGGCGGGGGGCTTCGCGAACAGACGGATGACGCCTACCTGAACGATTCGGCCCCCGCGGATTGGCCCCAGTGGATCACCATCACCCAGCGCGCCTGGGACCCCGTTCGGGACGACGTCAAAAATTATTTTGACGTCGTCGGCAGCGCTTCGGGGGTCAATTACAGCAACGGCGGGGGTTCTCGGACCATTCTCGTCCTGCACAAGAAATCGATGTAATTCGGCCGAAATCGCGCAATTTCCGCCCCCGAGCCGCCCTTTGGCCGCAACAATCCGTCTTTTGCCGATAGTCGTTGTAACGACGATCCTCAAATCGGTGAATCAAGCTTAAAAAAAGTTCATTTTTAACAACTTTTGGGTTGCGTTGTAGGGCGATCTGCTCGATAAGAGTCATGTCGGAATACCTGCGACCGCCAGCCAGCACATCCGGCTGTGGCGCAGCGAAAGGGAAGAGAGTCAGAGTCGTACCCCAACCTGTATCGCCCCGGTCCGTTGCCGGGATCAAGGCGCGCTTCGCGTCGAATGGCGGCTTGTGTTGTTGCACAGCCGCACCAATGTGGGTCTAGGCCCACCACACAACCCAGATCGGTCGCCTTCGATCGTCTCGCCCGGTGGGCTCCCCGCCCCCGACGAACCTCCAAGGCAGACGGCTGAGCCGTCCGGGAAGAGTCCCACTCGATCGCTTTGTGTTGCCCGATGGACCGGGCAACGTTGGAGATAGCTGAATGCGAAAGTGGATCAACACCCTGCTCAGCCGCCGCCACTCGACCCCGGTCGCTCTTGGCGACTCCCGTGATTCGGTCAATCTTTCATCGGTCGAAGAACTTGAAAACCGTCAATTTTTGAGCGCGACCGTCGGCATCGACGCCAACAACCTGAATTCCTCGACCTACGGCAACATCACCAGCATGATGCGCGACACCGGCACCACCAGCATCCGCCTGTGGGTCTCGGTCAGCAATTTTTCCGATCATTCCGAAGCCCCGGTCTTCAAACTCATCCGTAAATTCCACGCCGACGGCTTCAGCACGCTCGTCTCCGTCGTCCCCAGCAACGGCACGCACAACACCTCGTACGGCACCGTCAAAGGGTACTTCGACTGGATCGCCGGCGACCTCGGCGGGTCGGTCGACATGTGGGAAGTCGACAACGAACCCGATCGTTCGTGGGGCGGGAACCTGACCGCCTACGTCAACAACCTGCTCGATCCCGCCTCCGCCGGCCTGCACGCCCATGGCGAAAAGGTCGTCTCCGGCGGCGTCAGCTGGAACCCCGCCGACATCAAGGAAGAAGTCGATGCCGGCATGCTCCAGGACGTCGATTACGTCGGCTACCACCCGTACCGCTCGACCGTCTCCGATCTCAAAAACTGCATCGCCCAGATCAAGTCGTACATCGGCAACAAGCCCCTGGTCGCCAGCGAATGGAACGCCCGCGGCCATGAAAGCGATCCGAACCGCCAGAACTGGGCCGACGGCGTCGACTCGTTTTACCCGGTCATCCGCGACAACTTCGCTGCCGCCTACTACTACGCCGCCTACAAAGTGAACTCCATGGCGGGCCCGGCCGGCCTGCTCAACAGCGACGGCAGCCACAACGAGCCGTTCTATTCCACCTACAAGAGCATGCACAACGCCGGCGGCAGCGGCTTCGTCAGCACGCCGACCCCGACCCCGACGCCTACGCCTACGCCTACCCCGACGCCGACTCCCACGCCGACGCCGACACCTACGCCCACGCCGACTCCGACGCCGACGCCGACGCCCACGCCGACCGCGGGCAACACTCCCGCGGGCACCGGCACGCCGGTCATCGCCGGGTTCAAGCTCATCGATGCCACCACCGGCCTGGTCATCCCCGGGTACGAAGACATCACCGCGTCGACCACCATCAAGCTCTCCACGCTCAAGAACAAGCGCATCCAGATCCAGGCCTTGACCAACAGCATCACCAGCAGCGTCAAGTTCCAGTTCTCCGGCCGCAAAACCTTCTTCGACAACGATGCCGCCTACACCGGCTTCCGCGACCAGAAGACCGGCGCCGTGACCTCCTGGTACGCCACGGCCGGCACGTACAACATCGCCGCCACCGGCTACACCGCCGACAATGGCGCCGGCACGGCGAGCAAGACGCTCTCGATCTCGATCAAGTTCGTCTAACCCCGGCCCGGTTCCCGCGAGGCTTGCCTCGTCGGT
>JBQCCH010000758.1:0-7007 GCA_051962375.1 Tepidisphaeraceae bacterium | reverse complement strand
GGGGCGGTAGCGCCCTTCACGTGAGTTCGGGCCGAGGCTGACGCGCGGGTTTCCCTGTTGCAGATCGTGCAGCATCAGCCGGAGCCCGGCTCGGTAGCGGGGCGTCTCGAGGATCAGCCGGGCCAATGCCCAACACTGGCTGTAGAACCCCTCAGCCTGCGTTGAATCGCCGCCGACGATGTCGCCGGCGTGCATCTGGATCAAGGTTTCCAGCGGGATCAGCCTGCCGAGCGCCGCCGCCCGCACGAGTCCCTGCCGCCGGCGCGCATTCGGCGCATCGTCGGTCTCAAAGGTCGTGGCCAAGCCTTCTTCCAGCGCGGGCGGGAGTCGCTCCGCACAGTGCCGCGCAACATACTGGTGAAACCCTTCGTGGGCGGCCACGCTCAGCAGGCGCGGCTCGTCGCTCAGCCAGCACACGAACCGATTGCCGATCGCATAACCGCCGCCCGCCACCTGCACATACACCGCCGCCTCCGGCCCGGCCGTCGCGACCGTGAAACGCCGCCATTCGTCGGCCGTCGCGAACAAGTCAATCTCCAGCGGCGCGTCGGCCTCGGTGGGCGGGCACAGGGCGGTGTATCGCGCGTAGGCATGCTCCATCCGGTCGGCGAATCGTTGCAGGAACGCGTCATCCGCAACGGTCGTAAAAATCCGGTAATGCGCCGTCGCCACGACCCGCCCGGCCAGGTCGCGCCATCGCCACGCTGGCGCCCCGTCCGGCACATCGTCCGGTGGGGACACCGCGCACCCGCCAAGGCCGATCAGCACCAGGCCCAGGATCGCGCATTGTTTTTTTGCCGCGCTTCCATAGGCTGCGGGCATGCCAAGCGTTCGAGTAGATGTCATCAGTATCGGGACGTTGTCGCGGAACCTGCTCTGGAAAGAAAGCGAGGCGGTCCGCACGCCGCACGCCACCTGCACCCTCATCCGCACCGACAAGCGAAATCTCCTGATCGACCCCGGCCTCCCGGGCCCGGTCCTCGCGGCGCGCCTGTTCGAGCGCTCCGGATTGCGGCCGGAGCAGATCGACACCGTCTTCGTCACCAACAGTCGCCCGGCCCACCGCGCCGGCGCCGGCATCTTCACCAAAGCCGTCAAACTGATCCACGAACTTGAGCAGCAATTCGTCCTGCAGCACTTGCAGAACCTGCTCAATGAATCGGAAGACGACGCCGACGACCGCAAGACCATCGAAAACGAAATTGCCCTTCTGGAATCGTTCAAGCCCGCCGACGACAAGCTCGCGCCGCAGGTCGAACTCTTTCCGCTCTTTGGCTACACGCCCGGCACGTGCGGCATTCTGGTCAGCACGCCGACCCACTCCACGCTCCTCACCGGCGATGCCGTCGCCACCGCGGATCACCTGCTGGCGGGGCAGGTCCTGCCCGGCTGCGTCAACCTGCAGCAGGCCAAGGAATCGCTCCAGGAAATCTACGAGATCGCCGACATCGTTATCCCCGGGCATGACAATGTCATGATGAACCCGCGTTCGTATGGCGGCTGAGGACGGGCCTAGGGATTGGTGGCGAATTGCGGCTCGGTGTGCCGCACCTGCGACTGCAGCCATTCGATCACCTTCGGATTGCTGTAGGTTTCATCCCAGCAATCGTGGCCGAACGCGCCGTAAATAGTTTCGCGCACATGCCCGCCCGCATCGTTGACGGCCTTGGTCATCGAACTGGTGTTCCACACGCCCACGATCGGGTCGAACCGATTGTGAAACGCCCAGACCGGCAGCTTCGTCAGTTTGCTCGCGTCGGATTCGTCGCTGAACGCGCACAGCGGCGCCAGCGCCGCAAAGCGGTCCGGGTACGCAGCCCCCAGCTTCCAAACGCCCGCACCGCCCGTCGATACGCCCGTCAGCACGATGCGATTCGGGTCGATGCCGAAGCGTTTTTCCGCGTCGTCGAGCGTGGCAATCGCCATCGGCAATTGGTCGTCGTCGCGCCAGCTGTCGGAGGTCTGCGGGAAGACCACCACGCAGTGGAACAGATCCGCATGCTCTTTCAACGCCGGCCCCAGGCCGACGGTGGTCATGCCGTGCCCGTCGTTCCCGTTTTCAAACAGGCCGTGCAGGAAAAGGATCGTCGGGTACTGCTTCCTCGCGTCATACCCCGGCGGGGTGTAGACGGCGTAATTGCGGCTCTTGCCGTCATAGACGAACGACTGCTTTTGAAAGCTGGTGTTCGACGCGCTGCGATCGCTCGCGCAACCGACCGCCAGCACCCCCAGAACACCGACGACCACAGGACGAAGCCAAGCGTGCATAAAGACCTTTCCTTCGATTCTATCGGCCGGCGCGGTGGGTTTAGTTCAGCGCCATGACGATGCGCTCCTGCACATCTTTCGCGGTCGAGTTCGTGCCCTTGGCGATGCCGTTGAACAGGATCGAAAAGACGTACTGCGATCCGTCCTTGCTTTTGACGAAACCCGACAACGCACTCACGCCATCGATGAACCCGCTTTTGCCCACCACGCGATGCCGCATCGGCGTGTCGTCGAAGCGGTGCTTCAGCGTGCCGTCCACGCCCGCGATCGCCAGGCTGTTCAGGTAGATGTCGCGGTTTTTCGAAAAATACTCATGCTCCAGCACCGCCACCAGCGTGCCGGGCGAGACGGTGTCTTTTCGACTCAGGCCGCATCCGTCGTCCAAGGAAAATTGATCCGAGCCCACGCCGATCGATTGCAAAAACGCGCCCACTGCGGGCGGCCCGTTCGACCACGACCCCGACCCCTTGCTCGCCGCCGCCCCCAGCCGCTTGCACAGCGCTTCGGCATAGAGATTCATGCTGTCCTTGTTCGCCCGGGCGATCACCTGCGCGATCGGCGTCTGATTCACCGCCAACGTCTGCCACGCTTCGGGCGACGTCCGCACCGTCGGATCGCGCGTGATCTCCCCGCCGATCGGGATGCCCGCCTTCTGGAACGTCTCTTTCAGCACCGTCGCCGTGAACAGCGGCGGATTGTCGACCGTCACTGACACCGGCTCCTGGTTCGCGTAATTGATCTGCCCATGTAGCTCAATCTGTGCCGAGCCGTTCGCCCGGGTGAGCCACACCGCATTGTTGCGCCCGCGCACGCAGGTGTTGTTCACCTTCGTGTACGCGGTGGGCGGGTCCATGGTGTAATCGACGACTTTGCCCATGTCGCCCGGCTTCAGGTAAAAATCCAGGCAGTTTGCGTTGAAATTCAATCCCGCCACGCCCGCGACATAGCGTTTCTGAATCTGATCCGCCGGCCAGGTGGGGCAGATGTATTGTTCGTCGAAGATGCTGTCGTCGTAGACGAGTTGATCGGCCGACTTCAGCCCGCGAGCCGCCAGGCCTTGGGCCCATTTTTCGAAGAGCGTGGTGCTTTGCCAGTCGACTTTGTGCAGCACTTCGGCATCGCCGAGCATCGGATCGCCATCGCCGACAAGCGCCAGCGTGTTTCCCTTCTGCATCAGCCTGGTCTGAAACTGAAAGTCCGCCCCCAGCGTTTCCAGGGCGGCCGCCGTCGTGACGAGCTTCAGGTTGCTGGCCGGCGTCATTCGGCGGGTCGCGTCTTTTTCGTAGACCGTCTTCGAATCCGCCGCCGTCTCTCCCAGCCGCACGACCTTGATTCCCACCGTCACGTTCTTCAGATACGGCTCACGCAGCACTTTTTCGATCGACCCCTCCAGATCCGCCCGGCCGACGCGCGCTAGCGCCAGCACCCCGATGATCGCAATCCCTGCGAGTTTACGACATTCCATTGCCGCCAAATTTACACCGATGGGCCGGCGGTGAAAAGGAACGACGCCCGCCTTTTTAAGGCGTTTTATCCCCCCAGAGGCGTGTGGGCAGCATCGACATTTGCAGTTGCAGCGTGCCGCCGTGCATGATTTCGTCGTGGGTCACCCAGGGCCGGTCCAGCGGCTTTCCGTTGAGGGTGGCGGATTTGACGTAAAGGTTCTGCGCCGAAACGTCCTTGGCCACGATCGTGAAGGTCTTGGCGGAAGCGTACTTGGGGTTCAGCCGGATGGTGGCCGACGGGACCATCGGGCTGCCGATGACGTACCGCCCGTCGGCGGGGTTCGCCGGGTACAGGCCGATTGCGCTCCAGACATACCAGGCCGACATCTGCCCGCAATCGTCGTTGCCGCACAGGCCCTCGGGCGTGTCGTCATAGAGCAGACGCATGATCTCGCGCACGTGCCAGGCCGTCTTGTCCTGAGCGCCGGCGAGGGCGTATAGGTAGGCCATGTTGTGGCACGGCTCAGTGCCGTGCGAATATTGCCCGATCAGCCCGGTCACGTCGCTGGCGGCATGGTGGATGTCCGATTCCTGGTTGAAGCATTCGTCCAGTTTCTGGATGAATCCCTCCCGCCCGAAAAGCTTCAGCAGGGCGGGCAGGTCATGTGGCGCGAAAAACGTGTACTGCCAGGCGTTGGCCTCGGTGTAATTGTTGAAATCGACAGCCTTGGGGTCGAAGTGCTCGGTCCAGGCGCCGCTGGCGGTGCGACCGCGGAAAAAGCCCGTGGAGGGATCGAAGAGGTTCAGGAAATACTGCGATCGCTTGGCGAAATGGTCGGCCACGTCTTTTTTGCCCAGTGCGGTGGCCATCTGCGCGATGCACCAGTCGTCGTAGGAATATTCCAGCGTGCGTGAGGCGGCCTGCCTGTTTTTCGGAGGCAGTGAAGCAACGTAGCCCAGCTTTTCGTAATCGTCGGGGCAGTTGCGCGCTTTCAGGGCCGAATCCTGCATCGCCTGCAGGGCGAGGTTGGCGTCGTAATCGCGGAAACCCTTGGCGTAAGCGTCGTAGATGACCGGCATCGCGTGGTAACCGATCATGCAGTTCGTTTCCGATTTAGCCAATTGCCAGCGCGGCAGGGCGTGTGCGGGCGACTGTTCATAGAACGCCAGTGACGAGCGGACAAAGTCGTTCACGCGCTCCGGCTCAATGACCGTCAGCAGCGGATGCTCGGCCCGGAAGGTGTCCCAGAGGGAAAAGGTGCTGTAGTTTTCGAAGCCGTCGCCGGTGTTGACCTTGTCATCGCCGCCGCGATAGCTGCCGTCGGCATCGTTGTAGAGCGTCGGCGCCAGCATCGTGTGATAGAGGGCCGAGTAAAACGTGCGCTTCACGGTCGGGTTCGGCGTGGTGATGGTGATGCGCGACAGGTTCTCTTCCCATTGCCGCCGGGCCTCGTCGCGGACGGCATCGAAATCGAAGCCTTTCACTTCCGCTTCGAGATTTTTCCGTGCCGCCTCGACGCTGACGGCCGACAAGCCGATGCGCAGCACGAGCGGTGCCTGATCGGCCGGGAAATCCAACGCCGCACGGATTTTTTTGCCCTTGGTTCCGCTCTGCTCGGTGGTTTTTCGCTCGGGGTTTTTTCCTTCGCTGGCTTTTCCTTCGGCCGGCTTTCCTTCGGCTTCAAACGCGGCCTGCGACCAGGGGCGAGAGGCTTGCAGAACGAAATAGACCGTGCGCTTGCTCGCCCAGCCGTCGGTGGTGCGCCAGCCGCTGAGCGTGGACGGCCCATCGACGGACACCGAGCCGGCGGTGGCGTGATTGCCGATGCCGTGCACCAGGTCCACGATGACATGCCCCGGCTGGTCGGACGGGAAGGTGTATCGATGCATCCCGGCGTGGGCGGTGGCCGTCAGCTCAGCCAATACGCCGTAGCGGTCGAGCATGACGCGGTAATAACCCGGGGCGGCCGATTCGCGATCGTGCGAAAAGGGCGAAACAAATCGATCGCTCGCCAGCGGCTTGTAGGTGTCGCCGGATTGCAGTGCGCCCGTGACGGGCATCAGCATGACATCGCCCAGATCGCCCACGCCGGTGCCCGAGAGGTGCGTGTGGCTGAAACCGTCGATCGTTTTGTCGGAGTAGTGATACCCGGAAGCGCCGTCCCAGGTGTTGACGCGCGTGTCGGGGCTGAGCTGCACGAAGCCGAAGGGAACCGTCGCCCCCGGATACGTGTGTCCATGACCGGCGGTGCCGACGAAGACGTTGACGCTGTCGGTGGTCGATGCAGCGGTATCGGCATGGCTGGCGTTGGCGGCGCACAACACGCAGGCCGTGGCGGCTAATGTTCGGGAAAGGGTCCGGCGCGACCGACTCATATAAAATGCCCTCTGAAAAATGCCCCTGATGGAATGTTCCGGAAACCAGGTAGTGCAGATGAGTACCCCAGACAAAGCAAAATGTTGAAGGAGGGATCGAGAATCCTTCGGCCCGGCCCCCTCATCGGGGAGGGTGCATATGCGAGGGCCTGGCCTGCGTGTTAGACTCGCCGCGTGAACATCGGTCCGATCGCATTAGCCGCCCCGTTCTGCCAGGCCGGCCTCGCCGGGTATAGCGACCGCGCGATGCGCCTCGTCGCTCGGCGGCGCGGGTGCGCGTATGCCGTCACCGAAGCCCTGCTCGATACCATCATGCTCAGCGGCGGCCTGGGGCTGAAGAAGTCGATCGACATCAACGACGAAGACCACCCGATTGCCGGCCAGATCATCGGCAGCGAGCCCGACACCATGGCCCCCGCGGCCGCCATCCTCGCGCAGCACGGCTCCGACGTTATCGATCTGAACTTCGCCTGCCCCGTCAAAAAGAGCAAAAACAAGGCCCGCGGCGGGCACATGCTCCGCGACATCGAGCGCGGCCACGCCATCCTCCGCGCCGTCCGCGAGCGATTGCCGAACGCCACGCTCACCGTCAGCCTCCGACGGGCGTTCGACGACTCCGACGAATACCGCGACGGGCTGTATCAATTGCTCGATGAAGCCTGGTCCCTCGGCTACGCCGCCGCCCGCGTCCACGGACGAACCGTCGAGCAAAAGTACCAGGGCCGGGCGAACTGGGAATCGCTCAAGCAGCTGAAGCGGCATTATCCGAACCGAACGATCATCGGCAGCGGCGACGTGCTGACGGCCGAGGATGCGGTGCGGATGAAGCTCGATACCGGCGTCGACATCGTCTGGGTCGCCCGCGGCGCGATCGGGAATCCCTGGATCTTTCAGCACGCGAAAGTCCTGCTGGATCAG
>JBQCCH010000757.1:0-2569 GCA_051962375.1 Tepidisphaeraceae bacterium | reverse complement strand
GATCGCGAGCGATTTTAGCGCCGGGTCTTCGATCAAACCGGCCAATTCCGCCAGCGCCGGCTGCCCCTCGTGCCGCTGATAATCCCAGTACCAGACCGCCAGCGGCCGCAGGGTTTCGTCGGTAAATTGTTCTGCATCAAGGACTTGTTGCACATTAAACCACTGATTCGGCAAGTGCAGCAGGGCCCCCAGGATCTGCCGCTCCGCCTGCAGGAGGGCGGTCACCGGGCGGGGGGCGGGGGCTGAAGATTTTTTTAGATTTTCAGGCTGTGCCGGCTGCACCGGGGCAAATCGCGTGGGGCGGGGCGCTTTAAAACGGCGGTTGAGCTCGTCTGCGGGGATGTCGGTGAACTTCGCCACCCGCGCCAAAATCGCACCCCAGCGGATCGGATCGACCGGCCCGCCCGCCCGCGCCTTGGCGAGGCGCTCCAGATAACTTTCGACCGCTTTGGCCCGGCCGGTGAGGTCATTCTCGTTGGCCGCGAGCTTTCGATAGAGCTGGCGCCATTGGAAGCTCAGCGCATCTTCGGCCCCTTGGAGCAGGGCATCAAACCCCGCCTGCCCGTGCTGCAGCAGGTACTCATCCGGATCGACGCCGTCCGGCAGCGTCGCGATGGCGATGTCGATCGGCTGGGTGAGGAACAATTCCAGCGCCCGCTCGACGGCCAGGTCGCCCGCGGCATCGCCGTCGAACAGCAGCACGATCCGGCTGGCGAATCGCCGCAGGAGATTCACGTGCTGCTCGGTCAGGGCCGTGCCCAGGACGGAGACGACGTTGCTCGCCCCGTATTGGTGGGCCATGACGACGTCGGTATATCCTTCGACGATCGCGACGGTTTTCGTCTCGACAATGCGAGGCCGGCCCAGGTCCAGGCCGTACGCGACGCGCGACTTGCTGAACAGGGGGGTCTCGGGGCTGTTGAGATATTTCGCCGGCGCGTCCGACCCGGGCATGACCCGCCCGCCGAACGCGATGATCCGGCCGGCCTCGTCGCGGATCGGGAACATCAGCCGGTTGCGAAACGTGTCATACACGCCGCCGCCGCGCTCGGTGTCACGCGACTTCAGCAACCCGGCCTGCACCAGCTGCTCCGGGCGGAATTTCTTCATCACCGGCGAGCGCAGCAGCCCGTCCCAGCCGTCGGGCGCGAAGCCGAGGCGAAAATTGCGGATCGTTTCGTCATTGAACCCGCGCTCGGCCAGATACGCGCGGGCGGCCTGCCCGAGCTGGGGGTGGCGCAGGTTTTGTTCGAAATAGGCGGCGGCCGCGGAGCAGGCGTCGAGCAGCATCTGCTTCACGCCGGCCGACTCGCGATTGAACCCGCTGCGCGGCAATTCGACGTTATATTGCTCCGCCAATTGCCGCAGCGCGTCGGGGAAGGTGAGGCCGTCGCGCTTGATGACAAAATCGATCGCATTGCCCGAGGCTTTGCAGCCGAAGCAGTGAAAGAACCCTTTGTCGGGATGGACGTTGAACGAAGGGGATTTTTCGTTGTGAAACGGGCAGAGCCCGATGTAGCTGCGGCCGCGCTTTTTGAGGGCGACGGTTTGGCCGATCAACTGCACGAGATCGACCGCCTGCAAGACCAGCGTCTTGCCGTCGATGCCGTTCATGGAAATCGGACTATTGCCCTGGGTCATGCGTGCAACGCGTTCGATGAAAGTCGTCGGCCCGGCGGTTTTGGGCGTGGGTGCGGTCGTCAACAACACGACACGGACCAATTGCCCGTGTCGTCCCCTTATTTTAGCGTTTGACCCCCGGCGAACGCAAAGAATTCGCCCGCCGATAACGTCCCCCAACCCGCAGCGGCATTGCCCCGCGTATTTTTTTCTTTGAGCCCAGCGTCAATTTTTTATACTTCGCCGCGCTCGATCCCTTCACCCCGAGCGAGAGGAGGCTTCGCACCAGTATCACGGCATTGCGGCGGTATAGGCACGGCGGCGGATTCTAACGCTGCACGGCTGCGACATCTGATACGCTTTTTGATCCACATCGGAAGAAGGATTGGTCCAATGAAGAACGGAATGGTTCGGGCTTTGGCGTTGTCGAGCACGGCTGCGCTCTGGGCGGGTTTGGCGATTTATGACGCTCATGTTCAGCCGCAGCAGGCGGCGCATGATTCGGTGGCGGCCCTCAACGGCGGCGCGGTGCAGCAGAGTCGGCTGCGCGATGATGAATCGATCAAGAACACGTTGGAACTGCTGGCCGGGCTCTGGACGATGGGGGCCTTGGCGATCGTCGTGCTGTCATTTTATCCCGCCCGCTGGCGCATCACGATTCCGCGCCCTGCCAAGCGTGCGGCTGGCGTGACCGCGATCGGCGGGCTGCTTCTCACGCAGGGCGGATGCTGGCGGCCGTACGACACGCCGGAGTATGAAAACGTCGACACCGCCGAGACGGCATTCGTCGTGCCCCTGGAGGGCGACGGCGGCGATCAGTCGAAGTTTCAGTCCGAATCGTTTCTGCAGGAGCACAAGGTGGCCGCCAAGCGCGTCCAGATCGTGCACCGCTGGAACCAGACCGGCCGCCTGCCCGGCACCGGCGAATGGATTCCGGAAGTGCGGCTGA
>JBQCCH010000756.1:0-2197 GCA_051962375.1 Tepidisphaeraceae bacterium | reverse complement strand
GCTTTCATGCGGATGCCGGCGTCGGTGTCTTCGAACGTGCAGTCGCGAACGACCATGTTCCGCATGCCGCCCGGCGTCTGCCCGCCGATCGAAAGTCCGTGCCCCTGCTGAAAGGTGCAGTCGTGGATCGAAAAATCTTCGCATGACAGGCGCTGCGGCGTCGATTCGCCGCTGGCTTTGACGGCTATGCAGTCGTCGCCGGTGTCGAACGTGCAATTCGAAATTTCAAAGTGCCATCCCGATGGATCGACCGCGTCCGTGTTTGGGGCTTTCGCGGGCGCCTTGAAGGTGCAG
Source organism: Tepidisphaeraceae bacterium (assembly GCA_051962375.1). Classification (GTDB taxonomy): domain Bacteria; phylum Planctomycetota; class Phycisphaerae; order Tepidisphaerales; family Tepidisphaeraceae; genus RYN-431. The sequence continues at coordinate 1,903 of JBQCCH010000756.1, read as the reverse complement.
TGATCGATGCTGACATCCGTGCAACCGCCGGGCACGAGGTGAAAGCTGGGCGAGTTTGTGAACGTGACGCCCTGCACGAGCACGCGCTCGCAATCGCGAAGCACGCACATGAACGGCCGATGATGTTTCGGATCTTTGGCGGCCGGCGTGTTCTTGATTTTCAGGAACGCGTCCCACCAGATCTTCCCTTGTCCGTCGATCGTGCCGGGGCCGGTGATGGAAAGGTCGTGGCAATTCGCGGCAAAGATCAGATCGCGAAAGCCCGGCTTCTCTCGGCGATACAGCGTTTGATCATCGCTCATCAGCAGCACGGCGCCCGCATCCAGGTGAAGATCCAAATTGCTAACGAGCGTCAGGGGCCCGCAAAGGAAGCTGCCGCTGGGAATCACCACATGGCCGCCGCCCGATTTGGCGCAGGCGTCGATGGCTTTCTGGATGGCTTGGGTGTTAAGCGTCTTTCCGTCTGCGATCGCACCGTATTGGGTGATGTCGAACTTCGCTGCCGGTATCGAGGGCGGCACGATCGGTCGGATTTCCGCCTGGGCGGTTGGAAGCGTCAAACCGACGATCAAGAGAGTGGCGGAAATTAGCTTACGATTCATCGCATTGCTCCTAGAAATATGAGAGCCAAACCCATTCAGGTCTGGCGCTGACGTCTAAACTGAGCGGGCGTTTCGCCGACGGACGCGCGAAACACGCGCGTCAAATACTGCACGCTGCTGAAGCCTGCCTTTTGGGCGATCTGCTTGATGGTCAGGTCGGACATCGCCAGTAAATCTTTTACGAGCGCCAGGCGAACAGCTTCGATTTCTTCGTGGATGGTGCGCCCCAGGACGCGCTTCATCCGTTGTTGCAGCGCCGCCCGCGACACATTCAGGTGGGCCAGCACATCGACCACATTAATGGAGCGGCCGGCGTGTTCACGAATGAAGCGGACGGCGCGATTTACCTCTTCGTCTTCGCTGGCCACCACATCCGTCGATCGTCGCATCACGACGCCCCTGGGGGCAAGAAAAAGCGTTCCGCTGCGGGGGCGTTGACCATCGATCAACGCGTCGAGCATGGCGGCCGCTTCGTAGCCGACGCGCTCGCCGTTGATGTCAATGCTGCTCATGGGGGGGATGGCGAGGTCGCACATCATGTCGTCGTTATCGACGCCGAGGACGGCAACCTGGTCGGGCACCTGAAACCCGCAAGCCCGGCAGGCCGCCAGCACCTGCAGCCCGCGTTCGTCATTGCTCGCCATGATTCCGACCGGCTTCGGAAGCGTCGCCAGCCAGCGCGACAGCTTTTGCTGGTCGACCGCCCATTCGCGTTCGTCGGCGGATCGCCCCGACAGGTGCATCGCGCAGGTATGGCCCGCGTCAGCGAGCGTTTTGCGAAAAGCGTGGCCGCGCTCGTCCAACCCCCGATGAATGCCGCGAGCGCTGCCGTAGAAACCGAAATGACGCAGGCCTCGACTCATCAAGTGTTCGGCGCCGATCGCTCCCACAGCGGCATGACAAACGCCAACGTATGGCATCGTCCGGCCTCTGTTCATCAACCGCAGATTGACGACGGGACACTTGATCCGCCGGAAGAAATTGCCGTAACCCCTCGCATCGACATGGGCAATGACGCCATCGCCGCGCCACTGCGACAGCCACGCGGGCGGCGTGTCTGTCGATACCTGCGGATGGAAATAGGTCGACCAGCGGGCATGCTCGCGGTTGTAGGTTGCGATGCCGCGCACAATGCCGCGTCCATAAGACCCGGTCGTGCCGACGAGAATCGCGACGCGCCGCGCGGCCGGGGTTGGCTGTCCATCAAGCACGGGAAGCGTCGCCTGCCGCTGCTCGCGGGGATGTTGACGCTGCGACTCTCCTTGACGTCCATGACCCACGAACTGCTCCTCCGTCGTCCT
>JBQCCH010000755.1:0-8891 GCA_051962375.1 Tepidisphaeraceae bacterium | reverse complement strand
CGGTCAACAGCGTTCGAGATGGGTTTTCCTGCAGAGCGGCGGACGGGGGTCGAACCCGCAACAACGAGTTTGGAAAACTCGGACTCTGCCAATTGAGCTACCGCCGCAACACGGGGGATCGTATCAAACTGGGCTTCGCCTGCCAACCGGAGCGATGGCGCTAGGGTTGGTCGGATCGGCCCGGGGTCAAGCGTCGATCGCGCGACCTCAGATCGGTCGCCCGCCGATGGTGACCGGAATGCCGGCCGGCTGGGGACGGGGGACGTAGCTCGGTTCGATCGCCAATTGCATCGGCCGCCGGCGGCCGGCGGGGGGCATGCCTTCTTCGTCGATGATGCGCTGGATCGCCATGATCCCTTCGATCAGCGTCTCGGGCCGCGGCGGGCAGCCGGGCACGTAGACGTCGACGGGCATGAATTGATCGATGCCCTGCACGGTCGCGTACGCGTCAAACACGCCGCCCGTGCTGGCGCAGGCGCCCATGCTGATGACCCATTTCGGCTCGGTCATTTGCTGAGAAATATGCTGCAGGACCGGCATCATCTTGATGGTGACGCGGCCGGCGACGATCATGAGATCGCTTTGGCGGGGGCTGAACCGCATGGCTTCGGCGCCGAAGCGGGCCAGGTCGTAGCGTGAGCTGGCGGTGGCCATCAGTTCGATGCCACAGCACGCGGTCGCAAACGGCATCGGCCACAAGCTGCTGCGGCGGGACCAGTTGACCACGCGCTTGAGCTGCGTCGTCAGGATGTTGTCCGGCATGTGATGCGGGTCGTACATGAGTTCCCGAATTGTAAGGCCGCGCGGGGCACGCGTCGATATCAACCGCCAAAATCCGCCGGCATCGCCCGAACCGGGCGCTTAGGACCCGGCGATTAAAACCCGGCGATTCGAATTGTCTGCCCGGTTTCGGTTCGTATCGATCGGCCGGGCTGGATTAAAGTGGGGGGATGCAGTCGATGATGGATCCTGATCGGATGTGGCAGGCGTTCGTGCGGAAAGACCCGGCGGCGGAGGGGCTGTTTGTCATCGCGGTGAAGACCACGGGCATTTTTTGCCGGCCCACGTGCCGCGTGAAGCCGCCGCTGCAGAAGAATGTCGAATTTTTCGCAACCCCAGCCGACGCCCAGGCCGCGGGGTATCGGCCGTGCCTGCGCTGTCGGCCCGAGAGTGTTCCGACCGAGGCGCCGGTCCTTCGAACGCTGCGGACGTTGGTCGACAGCTCGGACGAGCGCTGGACGGAGAAGGATCTGGAGCGGCTCGATCTGGATGCCTCGACCGTGCGCCGAAACTTTCGAAAAGCGACCGGCCTGACGTTTGCGCAATGGCAGCGTGAGCGGCGAGCGCTTCAAGGCATGGTCCTGCACCGGGCGGGGCTGGAGACGCCGATCGGTCGATTGACGCTGATCGCGGCGGAGCATGCGCTGCTGGCGTGCGAATTCCCCGGCGACGCCCGGGCCGCCCTGTTGGAGGCAAAGCTGCTCGCCCGGTTCAATCAGCGCCACGCGCCGGCCCGGATCGCCGAGGGAACGAATCCGATCCTGGATCGGGCGATGCAGCAACTTCGCGAATATTTTGCCGGCGAACGGCGAACCTTTGCCGTGCCGCTTGACCCGCCGGACCAGGCGTTTGCACGGGCGGCGTGGGAAGCGCTGGCGGCCATCCCTTACGGGCAGACGCGATCCTACGCCCAGCAAGCGCTGGCGATCGGCCGACCCACGGCCGTGCGCGCGGTGGCGCAGGCAAATGGGTCCAACCTGATTTCCATCATCTTGCCGTGCCATCGCGTCATCGGCGCCGACGGCACGCTCACCGGCTACGGCGGCGGGCTGGAGCGCAAGCGCTGGCTCCTCGCCCACGAGCAGGCCGTCCTGCGCCAGGCGGGCGCTTAATCCGTGTCGTCGGCCGCCTGCGCCGTTAAGATGCCCGGCATGCGACGTGCGATGAGTGGGATGCTGCTGGGGATCGTCTTGGCCGGTTCGGCGCCGTGGGCTTCGGCAAAAGACGCGGTGTTCCCGAAAAATCTCAAGCGATATGAGTCGCCGTACTACACGATTTACACCGACGTCGACCGCGACAACGTGAGGGAAGTCATCCTTCGCATGACCAAGATGGCCGAGGAATATCACGCGCGCACGCAGCGGCTGTTTCGCGGGCAAATGCACGACCGGTTGCCGTTTTATCTGTTCAGCGACGCTCAGGCTTATTACGACGCCGGGGCGCTGCCCGGGAGCGGGGGCGTGTTCATCGTCGATCAAAACGGCGCACGCCTGATGGCCATCGCGATGAAAGACCACAACGGGCATCTGACCGGAACGATGTGGCACACGATTCAGCACGAAGGGTTCCATCAATTCGTCTACTACGTCGTCCGCGGCGAGATTCCGCCGTGGGTGAATGAAGGGATGGCGGAATTCTTCGGGGAAGGCGTTTTCACCGGCGACGGCATGATCACCGGGCTTGTGCCGCCCGAACGCTGCCGGGTCATCAAGCAGGGGATCGCGCAGAATCGATTCCTGTCGATTCAGAAAATGATGATGACCACGCAGGCGGAGTGGAATCAGAAGCTGGAAGGGACCAACTACGATCAGGCCTGGTCGATGTGCCAGTTCCTGGCGTTCGGGGACGGGGGCAAATATCAGAACGCCTTTGCCGCATTCATGCAGGAAATCGGCCGCGGGTTGCAGTGGGATCAGGCTTGGGCCCGCACGTTTGGAGCGGCCAGCGGGTTTGAGGATCGCTGGAAAGCGTACTGGACGAGCCTTCCCGACAACGCCACCAAGCCGCTGTACGAAAAGGCCGTCGTCGCGACGCTCACCAGCTTCTACGCCCGCGCGTGCAGCCAGAAGCAGGCGTTCGCCGATTTCGACGCCTTCATCAACACCGATTACGCACATCTCAAGAGCAACACCGCCGATTGGCTGCCGCCTTCGTTGTACGAAACCGTCCAGCCGACCGCGAAAAAGATGGTGAAGCTCGGCTACCACTTCACGCTCACGAACGACGCGAAGAAGCTGCCGACGCTCGTCTGTGAAACGCCTACGGGCGACAAGCTCGTGGGCACGTTTCATTACACCGCCGGCGTGGGCGGGCTGCGGGTGGCGGGGGTCACCACCGAACTGGCGGCGCCGGTCGTCGCCCGGAAGCAGCCGGCTGCGGGGGCTGCGGAGCAGGGTCGAATCAGGAGCACGGAACATGACTGAAGCGCCGAAGCGTGTGGAACTGGCACGGTTTCCCGGGAACAAGCGGTTTGCCGTCACGATGAGTTGGGATGACGGCGTCATTGAGGATCGCCGGCTGATTGCGTTCATGAATGAGCGCGGGCTGAAGGGAACATTTAACCTGAATTCCGCCCTGTTCAAATCGGCCGGCACCCCGTCGGCGGAAGGACGACTGGATCGGAGCGAAGTGGCCGATCTCTATCGCGGGCACGAGGTCGCGATCCACACCTGCACGCACCCGCATCTGCCGATGATCGATCCATCGCAGGTTGCGTCGGAGGTGTTGGAGGATCGCCGGGCGCTGGAAGACCTGGTGGGCTATCCGGTGCGGGGGATGGCCTATCCCTTTGGGACCTATTCGCCGCGAGTGATCGAGATCTTGCGGGCGCTGGGCATCGTCTATTGCCGGACGGTCGAGAACGCAGACCCATGCTTCCCGCCCAAGGAGCCGCTGGCCTGGGCGGCGACGGCACACATGTTCGGGCAGAATCCGCTCGACGTGGGTCAGCGGTTCCTGCAGATGCGTGACAATCCGCGCGCGGGCGGCGTCTATTTCATCTGGGGGCACGCCTACGAATTTGCCCGTCCGACGGAGCGCTGGGCGGACATGGAGCGGCTCTTTGCGCCGCTGGCGGGGAATGCCGACACGTGGTACTGCACCAATATCGAACTGTTCGATTACGAGGCGGCCCGCCAACGCATGGTCATCGCCGCCAACCGACGCACGGCCCATAACCCCAGCGGCATCGCGGTGACGCTCCTCGTGGATGGCCGCCCGATCGACATCCCCGCCGGCGCGACCCTGCCCCTGGGGGGCTGATCGCGGTTTTCGCGTCCGATAAAGAGCCGCGCAAATTTTTTTTTCCTTCCAGGGAAGAAATGACCGGCGGCGCGCAACTAACTCTGCGGAAAGTAGACTTTGAAGGATGGCTGATGCCTGGTCGGATGCCGAATTGCTCGCCGGCGTCTCCCGAGCCGATGGATCGGCATTTCGGGAGATCGTACGACTGCACGGCAGTTACTTGTTCGGGATCGCCCGGACACTGACCGGCAGTGCGAGCGAAGCCGAAGACGTCGTGCAGGAGACATTTGTCGCCTTGCTGTCGGCGAAGTTTCGGAACGAAGCGTCGCTGAAGACGTTTCTGGTGTCGATCCTCGTGCGGCAGGCCGCGTTAATGCGGCGGAAGCGGCGGGGGTGGCTGCGGCTGGTCGCCAAGGCCGCTGACCGTGGGCCGAATGCATCGCCGGATCAGCAGCAGGCGATCGACGCCAAGCTGGACCTGGGCCGGCTGCTTGAAAAACTCTCGCCCGAGCATCGAGAGGTGCTGGTCATGCGGGAATTGCAGGGCATGAGCTACGACGAGATGGCCGAGGTGCTGGCGGTGCCGCGGGGAACCGTGGAATCGCGACTGCATCGGGCCCGGGAAAAGCTGGCCCTGTTGTGGAAGGTATGAACGCTGGATGTCCGAACGCCCATGAACTGTCCGACGGAACAACTTCTGACAGCCTACCTCGACGGTGAACTCACGCCCGAGCAGGCGACCGACGTTCAGCGGCACATTGCCGCGTGCGACGCGTGCGCCACGCTCGTGGGCACCTGGGTGCAACTGGGCGATGCGTTGCGCGATGCCCGGCTCGAAAAGCCCTCGCTGGCGGCGCAGTCGCGGTGGATGGATGCGGTTTCGCTGGCGACCGATCGCTCGGTGCGTCGGCTCGCCGGCTGGATGACGGTCGCCGCCTCGGTGGTGCTCGTGGTGACGATGCTGATGTCGTCGCAATCTTCCGCACACGCAACGCCCGCCTTGGCCGACTGGGAAGCGGCCGCGATCAATGGGCCGGATACGTCCAATGATTCAGTCCACGCGACGGCCCAGATGCTGGCGGTGGATTTGTCGCTCCCTTCGCAGTCGGAGGGGTCGCGATGACGCGGGTGATCGTGATCGTCGGGTTTCTTGTCGCGTTCGGCGCGGGATTGATGGTGGGGCACGTGGCGTGGATGCCGCACCCCGGCGGAATGCCCGGCGGCGGACCGCACGGGCGCCCCGACAGCTGGATCGCCCAGCAATTGGACCTGACGCCCGATCAGCAAGTGAAGATGAAGCAGATCTGGTCCGACGTTTCGCACCGGGGCGGCCCGCAGCAAGGGGCCAAGCGGCAGCAGCTGCGGCACGACCAGGAGGCCGCCATCGCGGCCCTGATCCGTCCGGAGGACAAGCCGGCGTACGACCAGATCATTAAAGACTACAAAGACCGCCTCGATGCATTGGAGGCGGACAACCGCCGACAATTCCAGCAGGCGGTGGAAAAGACCAAGCAATTGCTCACGCCCGAGCAACGGACGAAGTACGAGCAGTTGTTTCCGCAGCGGCCGTGGGAGCACGGCGATCGATCGCAGGCGTCACGCGGGCCGGCCACCACGCGTCACGATTGAGGTCGTAACGAAATCTCAATGCAACGGTATAACCCTTACAGGAGTTGGAATATGAAGTGGCGAACGATGATCGCGGCCGTCGCGGTGACGGCGGCAACCTTGCCGGCCTTGACCTTTGCCCAGAACAACCCCGGCGACAACGGCGGGAATGGCGGCGGCGGTCGGCAGCGCGGCGGTGACAATGGTGGCGGTCCAGGGGGTGGCGGTCCCGGCGGCGGCGGTCGCCGCAACTTCGACCCGGCCCAGTTCCAGCAGCGCATGATGGACAACCTCAAAGAGCAGCTGGGCGCGAGCGATGAAGAATGGAACGTGATCCAGCCCAAGCTGCAAAAAGTCATGGAAGCCCAGCGGGATGCCCGCGCGGGTGGAATGATGGGCATGCGTGGGATGATGGGCGGACGCCGCGGTGGACAGGGCGGGCCTGGCGGCGACCAGCAGCCGACCACGCCGGTCGCCATGGCCGCCAAGGAATTGCAGGACACCCTGCAGAACAAGGAAGCCACTCCCGACCAGATCAACGCCAAGCTCACCGCCTTCCGCGCCGCCCGCGATAAGGCCAATGCCGATCTCGAAGCCTCGCGCAAGGACCTCAAAGACGTCCTGACCGCCAAGCAGGAAGCGCAATTGGTGCTGTACGGCATGCTTGAATAGAACGCTGCCTTCCCTGGCTTCGGCCCTTTTTCCGCCCGGCAGCGATCTGATCGATTGCTGCCGGGCTTGCAGGGGTGGGCAACCTGCGGCCCCGATGGCGCGGCAGCTTGCCGGCCGGTTTTTTTAACGTCGGACCTGAATCAACGTGACGCATTTCATCGAACAAGTTCGCGACCATGGGTTGCTCGACGCAACGTCTGCCGAGCGGGCGCAATCGTTCCTCGCGGACGGCAAGTCGCTTGAAGAAGCGATTCTTGCCGCCGACGGGCTCAGCGAAGAAGCCTTGCTGCGCTTCATGGCCGAGACGTTCGAACTGCCGTACCTGGATCTGGAAAAACGATCGCCGACGAAGGAATTTCTGGCCCAGTTCCCGCTGCGCGCGCTGGTGCACTACAACGTGTTGCCGGTCGAAGAAGTGGACGGCGCGGTGCTGGTGGCGACGTCGCGCGTGAGCGACACGGCCGGCCTGGATGAATTGCGGCTGCTGACCGGTCGCAATTACGCGATGGCCTTGGCGCCGGCGGCCGAGATCAAGCGGGCGCTCGCCCGGCTGGTGGGCGTCGGGGCGGACACGCTCCAGTCGCTCGACGCCGAAGCGGGCATCCAGGTGATGGACAACGAGGGAGAAAATGACCTCGACGCCACCGAGGCCGCCCATGACGCGTCGATCATCAAGTTCGTCAACCAGATCCTTTCCGAAGCGATCGAAGCCCGCGCCACCGACGTGCACATCGAGCCGTTTGAGGATCAACTCCGCTTGCGCTACCGCATCGACGGCGTGCTCGTAGAAGCGAACGTTCCTTCCAGTGTGCGGCGCTTTCACGCGGCGATCGTGTCGCGATTGAAAATCCTGTCGCACCTGGACATCGCCGAAAAACGCCTCCCGCAGGACGGGCGCATCAAATTGAAGCTCAGCGGCAAGGAAATCGACGTGCGCGTGTCGATCATCCCGATGATCCACGGCGAAGCGGTCGTGCTTCGCTTGCTGCATCGCAGCAGCGCGTTGATGGGGACCGAGCACCTGGGCATGGCGTCGCGGGATCGCAAGATCTTCGACAACGTGCTCGATATGCCGCACGGCATCGTGCTGGTGACGGGGCCGACCGGATCGGGCAAAACCACCACGCTGTACGCGGCCCTGGGCGCGATCAACGACGTGCAGCGCAAGATCATCACGATCGAAGACCCGGTCGAATATCAACTGCGCGGCGTCAACCAGATCCAGACCTCCGCCAAGACAGGCCTGACCTTCGCGGCCGGGCTGCGGGCGATCCTTCGGCACGACCCGGACGTCGTCCTCGTCGGCGAAATTCGCGATAAAGAGACGGCCGAAATCGCCGTGCAGGCGTCGCTGACGGGTCACCTGGTGTTCAGCACGCTGCACACCAACGACGCCCCGGGCGCGGCAACGCGACTGGTCGACATGGGCGTGGAGCCGTATCTGGTGGCCTCTTCGCTGGAAGTGGTCATCGCGCAGCGGCTGGTGCGATTGATCTGCCCGAAGTGCAAGACCGACCTGCCGGCCGACCAATACAAGCGGATCAAGGATCAGTTCGGCGCGATCGTGCCGGATCACTTGTTTCATGGCACGGGATGCCGCAATTGCTCGGGCACCGGCTATCGCGGCCGGCAGGGCGTGTTTGAAATGATGGGGATCAATGACGAAATGCGCTCGCTGATCCTGAGCCACGCCGCCGCCCATGAAATCCGCAAGGTGGCCGTGAAAGACGGGATGCGGAGCCTGCGCGAAGACGGGTGGCGATTGATCCAGGAAGGCAAAACCACCGTCGACGAAGTGATGCAAAACACCAAGGATGAAGAGGCACACGTGCGCTTCGGCGACGCTTCGGCTGAGGGCGGTCACTGATGGCTTCATTCGCTTACACCGCGATCGACCGACAGGGGCGCCGGACCACCGGCGCGATCGCCGCCGACTCGCGCGCCGCCGCCATGGATGCGGTGATGAGCCAGGGCCTTTCCCCGATCAGCATCAAGGAATCCGCGGCCGCCGCCGGCGGGGCGGGCGGCATGAAGCTGTCGCTCGGCAGCAGCACGAAGATTCCCGCCAAAGCGGTCGAAGCCTTCACGCGAGAATTGGCCAACCTGCTGGCGGCGGGGCTGTCACTTTCGCGGTCGCTGGCGTTGCTCAAGCGGGAAGTCTCAAACCAGGCCGCCAAAGCCGCCTGGACCAAGATCCACGACAGCGTTGTCGGCGGTGAATCGCTGGGCGATTCGCTGGCGAAATTTCCGCAGGCGTTTTCCAGCGTCTACATCGCCATGGTCCGCGCCGGCGAAGCGGGCGGCTTTCTGCACGTGGTGCTGCAGCAAATCTCCGATTTCCGCCAGCGCGAACAAGACCTTAAGGGCAAGGTCAAAGCCGCCATGATCTACCCGGCCGCGCTGGCGTGCGTGGCGACGGCGGTGCTGATTTTCCTTTTGACGTTTTTCATCCCGAAATTTTCCGGCATCTTCGCCCAGTTCGGCTCGAAGCTGCCGTTCCTGACGCAGGTGGTCGTGATGATCAGCGGCTGGCTGATTCACTACGGCCCGTTCATTGCGCTGGGCGTGGCGGGGATCGTGTACATGGT
>JBQCCH010000754.1:0-12758 GCA_051962375.1 Tepidisphaeraceae bacterium | reverse complement strand
GAAGGACGCGACGAAGCACCCGATGCCAACAGACGACGTGGCAAATGCGGTTGCCCCCAGTCACAACTCAGCGCCCTTCCCTATCCGCCGTTCAGTCTACACCACCCAGGAACCGGTGAAAAAAGAAAAATCAGCGCTTCTTCAGGATTCATGAAAAATCAATCATTCCACTTATCCACCACTCATCCACACTGTTGAAGTGTGGACTTGGGGGATTTGTGCGGCCTGTCCGGCTTAGTTGGCGGCGGCTTCGGTCCGTTTTTTCGTCAGGGTCGCGCTCACTTCGGCGACTTTCGCGCGGATCGCCGGGTCCACCGGCTGCTTGCGGCGGTCGTTGTCGGCGATGCGGCGTTTGGCATCCGACAGGGCCACCTCGGCGGCATCGAGGTTGTTCTGGATCAAGTATCCCTCGGCCAAGTGGGCGAAGACGTCGGGGAATTTCGCCAGGTCAGCCGCCTTGCGGAGCAGGTCAAGCCCTTCTTCGACATGGTTGTTCTTGATCAGCACCCAGCCGTGTGTGTCCCACACGTAAAGAACCTGGTCGTTGATCCCGGAATTGGCGACCATGTTGTACGCCTTCTGGCTGTATTGCAGGGCGTCGGCGGCCGTTCCCCCGCTGCCGGGCAGGGTCAGGGCGTAGGCGACGTTGTTCAGCACCAGCGGATCGTTGGGCATGAGCTTGAGCAGTTCCTGGAACGAATCCAGGGCCTTTTTCGGATCAGGGGGCGTGACTTGCAGATAGCTCGTTCCGTTGAGCTGCAAAGCGCGCCGCAGGGAATCGGGGCGAAGTTTGGAGCGATCGGCGAGCACCTTCAGCGTTTCGTCGAGGGCGGCCTTGGGGTTGTTGTCAACCTGATCGAGCTGCGCCATCGTCAGCCGAGCGTCCGGGCTTGAATCGGCCAGGGTCTGCAGCTTCTGGAGCGCGGTCTTGATGTCGATCTGCTCGGCGATGGTCCGGGCGACCAGGTCGACCGCGGCCGGGTCACCGGTGGCGACGGCGATGTTGAATGCCGAGCCCAGATCTTTTTCGGCGTCCGCCTTTTGCTGCAGTTGGACGTCGGCGATTCCGCGCAGGCGGTACAGCCACCAGGCGCTGTTGTCGCTGGCGATGATCGGCTTCGATTCGCTCAGCAGGTCGGAATAGGCTTTGGCCCGCAGGAGCAGGTCGAAATACCGTTGCTTGAGGCGCGGATCGTTGGGGGCGGTCGCCAAGGCTTGCTTGGCGCTGGCCTTGGCTTTGAGGGGATCATTCCGGGCGGCGGCGGTGTCGGCTTCGAGGAACAGCACGTCCGGGTCGTTCGCCAATTGGGGCGATTGCTTGGCTTCGTCGACCGCTTTTTGCACGCCCGACCAGGCCGGCGGGACGGCGCGGGTGTAGGCATCCGCCAGGCGCATCAGCGCGAGCTTGGAGTCGCGATTCGCCGCCCAGGCTTTTTGCAATTCCACCAGGGCCGAGTCCGGTTCGCGTTTGCGCGTGTAGACGTCGGCCAGCGCGAGGCGGGCTTCGACATTGTTCGGGGCGGCGTCGCGGGTTTTGATCAGGTCGTCGCGGGCGCCGTCCAGGTCGGGGGGCGTCTGATTGAGCTTGACCTGGGCGCGATAAAAGAGCGCGGCCGGGTCGTTCGGACGGGCGGCGAGCACGCGATTGATGAACCCGCCGGCCTGGTCGAATTTCTGATCGCGGATCGCCAGATACGCCGCCGACAGATACAAGTCGGGCGTCGGGTGCTGGGCGATGGCTTCGTCGACGGCGGCATGCGCCTGGGCGAGGTCATTGGCGTTGATGAACAACTGGATGCGCTGCCGCTGGATGTCCGGATCATCCCGGCGAAGATCGAGCACGGCCATGGCGTCGTTCAGGCGCTGCTGCTGGGCGAGCAGCCAGCTGAGCCGCAGCACGGTGCTGACGGACGCGGGCTTGGTGCGGGCGAGGAATTCCTTCAGGACGCGCTCGGCCTCGTCGATTTTGCCGGAGCGGGCGTACTGCTCGGACAAGGCTTCGACGATTTCGGGCTTGTCTTTGTATTTCGGATCGGCCGCGAGCTTGACGAAGATCTGCTCGGCGGCGGTCGGATCGCCGAGGCGGCGCTTGGCTTCGGCCAGCGCGGTGGCGAACTGCAGCTGGCCGGGAAACGCCTGGTAAGCCGCTTCATACACACCGGCCATTTTCTGCAGGGAGGCGGCGGCTTCTTTCTGGGCGTTGACGTCGCCGGACTTCAGCTTGGCGTTGGCGACCTGTTCATACGCGGCGGCGAGCTGCGCGTAGGCTTGGGGGTTGTTCGGATTCTGCTTGAGCGCATCCTCCAGGCCGGCGATGGCTTTTTGCGGGTCGCCGAAGGTGAGCTGGTAGGCCATCTCCAACTGGTTCAGGCCCGGATCATTGGGGGCGAGTTTTTCGCCGTCGTCGAGTCGGGCGCGGGCTTCGGTTCCGCGGTTGAGCGACATCAGGCAACTGGCGATGCCGCGGATAGCGTCGAGATTCGTCGGCGACTTGTCCAGCGTTTGGCCGTACTGCTCGACGGCGTCGTTCAGGTCGCCGGTCTGCTGAAGCATCTGAGCGTACAGGAGCGACGTCGCGGCGAGCTCGTTGTACTGATGCGCCAGGTCGGCGGCTTTGGCCAGGGCGTCTTTGAACAGGTCGTTACGCTTGGCGGGATCGGTTTCATCGAGCGCTTTGGCGACCGTGAGCTGAATGCGCCGCGTGCTGCCGCCGGTTTGATCGACATTGAGCTTGCCGAGCGGATCGAGCAGCGCTTCGGCGTCGGCCCAGCGCTTGGTGGCCAGGTCGATCGAGAACTGCATGTCGAGCGCGCGGCCGTCGTCCGGCTTGAGGGGGACGGCCGCCTTGAGCGTCTTGAGCGCTTCGTCGGGCTTGTTCTGCTGCTGCAGCAGTTGCGCCTGCGTGATCGCCCGCTCGTACGGGTCGGCGATCTGGTCGACGCGTTCGGTGACGAGCTTCTGCTGCTCTTCAGGCGTGGTGGCGGCCAGGGCGTCGTTGAGCGATTTGAGCCGGGCGTCATCCGGCTTTTTCGCCAGCGCCGCGTGCACCAGGCTGACGGCATCGGCGCGTTTGTTTTGCCGAAGGTAAATCTGGCTCAACAGATTGACGGCCTCCACATCGGCCGGATCGGTGTCGATCATCAGCTTGGCCAGGCGAATGACTTCGTCGGTTTCGCCCAGCGTGCCGGCCGCCTGGAGCTTGATGGCGCGCTGGTCGCGCGTCTGCTCGGGCATGTCTTTGTATTTGTCGCGCAGTTCGTCCGACCGTTGCGCGAGCAGTTGGACCTGCATGCGCTGGATGGCCGGGTTGTCCGGGAGCAATTGCTTCAGGACGTTCACCTGCTTGGAGGCTTCATCGAAGCTGTGCTCGGCGATGAGCACATTCGCCAGGGCGACGCGGGCGCCCAGGTTTTCGGGCTGGCGGGTGATCAGCTCGGCGAGCGCGGGGCGCGCCTTGCCCGTCTGGCCGAGGCGCAATTGCACCTGCGCGTACTGCAGCAGCACTTCGTTTCGCGTTTGCTGCTCGAATGACGAAGGGGAATTGGCGTCAAGCTGCTTCAGGGCGTCGTCGAGGGTGGAGATGGCGTCCGAAAGCCGGCCGTTCTCCAGGTCGATGCCCCCCTTGATGCGCAACAGGGCGGGCTTGAAGTATTGATTGATGTCCGGATCGCCGGTGAGGGCGGCGTACTGTTTTTCAACCTCGGCGAGGCGCTTTTGCTTGTCGGCCGGGTCGGTGACGACTTCGATCGCGCCGAGCTTAATCGTGCAGAGGCGCACGCGTTCGACCCATTCGTTGTTGTGCTGCTGGATGGAATCGAGCGAGCGGAGGGTGTGCTGGGGCTTCCAGGGGGTTTCGAGCACTTTGGCGGCTTCGTCGCGGCGGGCGGGCTGGCGCGCGAGGAAGTCGGCGAGCATGATGCGCGGCTGGCGGTCGTCGGGGAGTTCGTCCAGCAGCTTGCGATAGCCGGCCTCCGCCTGCTTGTTGTTGACCAGCTCCAACTGGTGCAGGGCCGTGGCGCGGATGGTGAGGAAATCGTCGCCGTCCGACGGCTTGGTGAATTCATTCGCCTTGGCCAGGGCGTCGGTGAATTGCTTGATCATCGTGGCGCGGTTGGCGGGATCGAATTGCATGCCCACCATCTGCCGATACGCCGCGTAATCCGCGAACCAGACGAGGCCGTCCTGCGGCTTCTTTTTGACGGCCGCGTCGACCAATGTTTTGGTGGCGGCGAGTTCGTCCTTCATCGTTTTCAAATCGCCCTGCTGGCCGGCGTGCTGGGCGTTGACGAAGTGGAAGCGGACGAGCATCTGCAGGGCTTCGGAGTCGGCCTTGTCGTTCCAAAGTTGTTCGGCGGCCTGCTGCTGCTTGGCGACATCGGCGGCCGGAACATCCAGGCCGCGCAGGTAAGGCTCGAGCACGGAGGCGATCAGCGCTTTTTTCGCGTCGGCGTCATTGGGATCGAGCTGCACCAGGCGGCCGGCGTTTTCGGCGAGCAGGCGCACCGAGGCGTTGTCGGCGGGGTTCGCGTGCACGTCGTTGCGTTCGTGCACGATCATGCGCTGCAGCACCGGCACGGAGCGAGGGTCATTCGACAGCGCGGCGGCCATCATCTGGCGCAGGTTGCGATACATTTCGCGATCGCCCTGCACGACGTATTCGTAGGCGTCGATCAGCTTGACCTGCAGCGGGATGTCATTCCCGGCATGCTGGGCGGCGCGGCCGTAATAGTTGACGGCCATCTTGTAGTCATTGGCGGCCCAGGCTTTGTCACCGCGTGCTTCGAGGTTGGCGACGCTGGGGTGCTTCAGGTACCACAGCGCGCCCACGCCCCCCGCCCCGACGGTTGCCGTCACCACCGCCGCCGCCACGAACTTTTTGTTCAGCTTACGTGCCATCAGATTTCTTATCTTCTCGGATTATTGAACGACTTTCGACCAGTCCGGCAGCACCCGCTCGATGTCGGGCATCGCATTCGTCAGGAAATCGGTCATCACCTGCTGCGCCGCGTCGGTCGTGGGCAGATCGGTGACGAGCTCAATTTTTGCAAAATAGGCTTTTCGCTCAAAGAGGTTTTGCAGGCGCTGGCGCACGCCGAAGATCGGGTCTTCTTCGTAGTCGCCGTTGACCTGGAAGAAGTAGCTGACCTGTCGGGGTCGGGCGTGGCGGCTGTCGATCTGGTCGACGAAATTGATCAGCCGCACCTTCACCAGGCGATCCTTCGGATTTTTCCGCGGCAGGACCGGCCACTGGACGACCTGCCAGGAATCGGGATTGAACCCGTCGGCGGCATAGCAGCGGTCGGGCACGTGGGGGACGGTGTCGACCGAGCCGGTGTAATACGTCAGCGCGAAGCGGATCATCCCCTTCGGATCGATGGGGCCGAGGGTTGCGCGCATTTTTTCGCGGTCTTCGATGGACGCGGCGAGCAGGGCCTTGCGGTCTTTCTCCGAAAGCAGGCGGGTGTCGATGTAATCGCGGAAGAGGTATTGGGTGGCGCCGAGTTCGTGTTCAAAATCGGGATTCAGGGCGCGATCGACGCTGACCTGCGCCCAGGGGCCGAGGTCGGCGTGGACCATTTTGAGCGGCTGGGCGGGATCGACGGGCAATTTCTGGAACGTCAACCGCAGGCGCAGCACGGCGGCATTGAGCGTGAGGCCGGCGCCGAAAAGGGAGACGAGGACGATCACGTAAGCGATCAGGCTGTGCTTTTTGCGGGGATTGGGTGCATCGCTCATGCGGCGCCTCCGGCAGGGGTGGCGCCGGGGGGCGGGGCCGGCGGCGCGTCGGCTTCATCGAGGAAAATCTGGTCGACGATCCAGCAGACGAGCATGATCAGGAAAAAGGCCGGCAGCAGCATGACCATGCCGGCAAACTGGTGGGCGAAGCCTTCGGACCATTCGCGGCCGATGTAGTGATCGATGAGCCCCTGGCCGGCGACGCGCAGGACGTTGCAGGAGATGGCGATCGGGATCGCGGAGAAGGTGATGACCAGTTTTTGCCACAGGGGCCGTGCCGAGAGGAAGGCGACCGCGGCCGCGACGGAGATGAAGGTCATCAGCGAGCGGAGGCCGGCGCAGGCTTCGGCGACATTGAGCGCCCGGTCGGGGAAGATACGCGTGCCGTGGGCGTCGAACTGGGGGATGAAGATTTTCGTGCCGCCGTAGCTGGCATCCATGCCGAGGGTTTGCAGGACGAAGACGGAAACCTTAGCCGCGAGCGACTGCATGGGGCTGGCGATCTGGCTGTAGACGAGTCCGGGCCAGGGGAGCGCGCAGAGCAGGAAGACGATCGGGAACCAGGCGATCCGCATGATCTTCCAGCCGCCCAGCGTGAGGACGATGCCGAAGAGCGTGACGATCATGCCCGTATCCCAGGCGAAATCGTTGCGGCCGGGGAAGATGCCGTAGGCGCTGAGCAGCAGTCCGCCGAAGAGCGTGGCCAGGCCCCAATCGAGCAGCAGGGCCAGCGTGCCCAGGACCATCACCGCGTAGCCGGCCGGGAGAACGATGCTCTTCAGGAGCCACAGCCCTTCTCGTTGCGGCACCACCAGCGACGACGCGGCCAGCAATCCGCCGGCAAGAATGACGAGCGTCGCCGAAACCCAGCGGGCGCGGGTCCATCGCCCGATGAGCAGCGGTTCGACCGGCGTTGCGCGCAGTTCATCGCGGCGGAGGAACAGGTAGTAGAGCCCGATGAGCGGGATGCACATCGAGTGGCTCCAGTTGGGGTCGCCGTTGATGAAATTGGTTTTTTCCCAGAGCCGAACGAGGTTGAAGCGATACAGCCAGGCGAAGGCGGCGGCGATGAGGAGCGTTTTCCCCCACCCCAGGTAAGAAACGCCCAGCAGCGTCGGCTGCGGCGCGGTGTCGCCGGGAATTGGCAAAGGGGATGGATTGGCGATCGACGTCTGCACTAAAACCCTCAACCATCGACGCGGTAGGCCGCCCGAATCTAACGGGAGCGGACCCGTTCAACCGTAACACATGCCCCGCCGCGCGGCGAGAACGGAATGAACATTGCCAACGCCCGATAGTGCGAAAATCGGCTTTTTAGCGCGACACTGACACGATGGCGCCGGTGATTTGCGGGGCGATAACGGGTTATACGTTGGCATAAACGAAGATGATCTTGCGTCCTTGGGGTTTTTTACCCGTCGGACGCAAGATCATCGACTTTCGACAACTTCAGGTGGGTTGATTCCGCTTTCGCGGGAGATCAGCCGCCGGTGCCGTTGTTATTGTTGTTGGGGGCGTAGTTCCGGTCATACAGGAAGCCGAAGCCGTAGGTCATGCGGAAGCCATTGCGGATGGCGCCGAGGAACGGCATGAGGGCGTTGGTGCCGACGTTCACCTGGTCGTCCGGCTTCAGGTACATGTCCGGTTCCTGGCCGGAAAAGACCTTGTCGAGGTTGACGCGGACGTAGATTTCCTTGTCACCCGGGAGTCGGCGGACGATTTCGGTGCGGCTGGGCCAGGCGACTTCGTTCAGGCCGCGGGCGGCGATAACCGCCTGCTTGAGCGTGATCTTGCGGGCCGTCAGGGCGTAAGCGCCGGGGGCCTGCACTTGGCCGCCGATGTAATATTCGCCGGTTTGCGGGTCAGGCACGTACAGCAGGTCGCCCGGGAGGACGGCGATGTTGTACTTGAGCTGGCCGGCCTTGAGCTTGTCGAAGGGGATGCGGATCACTTCGCGGTCGGACGGTTCCTTCAAGGAGTTGAAGGCGAACGACCCCGGGGCGGCCTGCATGTTGCCGGCGGCCATATTGTCGGCCGGCTGGGTGGTCGCGCCGTCGGCCGGGTTGGTGGCCGAGACCGGCTTGTTGACGACCACTTCCTTGCCGTCGACGACCACGATGCCGCCTTCCGGAGCGCTGGTGGGCGCGCCGGTGTCGAGCATCTGGGCCTTGCGTTCCAGCGGAGCGGCATTGCTCTGCGGGGCGAGCGGGTCGACGCCGTTCTTGGCCGGCTGGGTGGTGGCCCCGGTGTCCGAGGCAGCATCCGAAGCGCCGGTCTTCTTGTGGCGGATGATGTAAATGTTGTCGATGCCGAGCACCGACGTCGCGCCGTGGGCGGTCGTCAGGGCGTCGAGCACGCGGAAATCGGTGTCGTAGATCGCATACAGGCCCGGGGCGTTGACGGCGCCCAGCACCTGGTAGGTGCGGCCGCGTGCTTCAACGACGGAGGCGGTCACCTGGGCGTTGGTGATGACCTGGGCGTCTTTGTAGGCGTCGGCGATGGCGCGCTCGAGCTGCTGCTCGGTGAGGCCGGCCGCCTGGATCGATTGCGGGAGCAGCGGCAGGCTGATCTTGCCGGTCTGGCTCACGCGGATGGACTTAGTCGATTCCGAACCCGGGGCGATCAGGTCGGTGATCGACACCGAGACCAGGTCGTTGGGCGAAATCTGGTAGTCCTTGGCGGTTTCGGTCAGGTCGCTTTCGCGCACGTCGCGGGCGGTGGCGAACTGGGAATCGGCTTCGTCGGTGCCGATGTTCAGGCTGCTGAGGATCGGGACGACGAGCGGATCCTTCTCCCACCGGCCGACGACGCCGGGGTCGAGAAAGCTCTTGGTTTCACACCCGCCGGTGACCATCAAAGCGCTGAGAATCCCGGCCGGTATGGCGGCGCGGACCAATGTTCGAGAGATGAGCGTGCGAAGCAAAGCCAGCTCCTTTCCTACAGTTCTGGCAATCCTACTGTCCGAGGCGAACGTGGCGCCCCTCCCCGGTCTGATAGACGCCCGGGACTTCTCTAGCTTACACCAAAGCCGAGTTCATAAACAAGCGGCTTGTTTCGGGCAAATCGACCCACCTTCACGGCGGTTATCGGACGTAACTCCTTCACCCGGCCCGATCGAAGGGGCGGGACCGTGCGGCGAGGTTGGTTTGTCGGCTGGATCACTTGCAGGCGATCCGTCGGCCGGTCTGTTCGAGTTGTTGCAGCGACGCGAGGCTCGACTTGACCGAAGCGGTTTCGTCGAGCGAGGCGACGGCTTCCTTGGCGACTTCGGACAAGCGCCCGAAGCCGAAGCCCGCGCCGGTGCCGCGGAGCGTCTGGCAGATGGTGCGGACGGATTCGACGCTCCCCCCCTGCATCTGCCGGTGCAATTCGCGCATGAGGTCGCGGACGCGTTGGACGTATTGGCGGATCAGGGGGAGCATGGCCTCCTGCTCGCCGAGGGTGCTGTAGAGCAGTTCGGCGCTGCTGGCGCCGGCCTGGAGCCACGAGCCGAGCAGGGACAGGAGCTTGGAGGCTTCGTACGGTTTGCCGAGGACGGCGGCAGAGCCGGCTTCCTGGGCGGACTTGATCTTGGCCGGGGTGCTTTCGGCGGTGAGGACGCCGATGGGCCCGCCAAAGCCGGCGTCGCGATACCCGCCGATCATCTGGCTGATGGTCATGCCGTCCATCGCCAGCTCGGTCAGCACGCCGTCCACCGGCTGCTTGGCGATTTCCGCGACGGCGGCGTCGACGGTGGGCACGCTGAGGAGCTTGATCTGCGTCCCTTTGAGATAATGCTGCAGCAGCAGGCGATCCATTTCCTGCGGGTCCACGTGCACGATCGTGCCGGTGAGCTGCCCGGGCTCGACGGCGGTCGATTCGCCGAGTTCGTCCCATTCGGTCGGGTCCAGGTACAGCTTCGGGAAGATCTTGGCGTTGAAGCGCACGCCCATCAGGTGGAACGTGCGGTTGATGAGCTGGCAATGCTGAATGGTGCCGCCGATGACGTCTTCGCCGCCGAGCCGGCGCGGGAGGACGATTTCGACCTTGGTGTTCTTGTGCAGGAAGCCGTGATACAGGAACGAGATCCCGCCGACCGAGAGGTTGCGCGTGATGACGTAGCTGGCGGTCATCGAACCGCCGGGATGGAAGATGCGGACGGCGATATCCTGCCGGAACGCGACGCGCGGCATGGAGCGGCGGTTCTTGGCCGGGTTGTCGGCGTCCATCTGGTCGAGCCGGTCCATGATCTCGCGACGTTCTTCGTCGCTGAGTCGGGGGGCACGAGCAATATCGCGGGCAAAATTATTCATGGCGGTCACAACCGGTACGACTCGGACAATCGCTGCCTCTTTTTTTTCATCGACCGAAAGAAGGCGTCAGTTAACCGATTGCCTTGAACTTCCTGCGCCCGTTCACGGGATTCAGGCGGCGTTCATTCGGCGCGGCTGGCGGGGTCGATAACTCGTTTCGTCTCAAACCTTTGCGGCGAACGGTGCCAACCGACAGGAGCGCCGCTTCGGCGGGGATTGGGCCGGGTGACCGGGCGCTGGCGAAAACGGACCTTGGCTCGGCACCGGGTTGGTCGGGGATGCGCCCCGGGGTAGTTACCGATTGCAGAACGCTGCGGTTTACACTATCGAACCCACTCATGCCCGACCTTTCCCCCCCGCCGGTGCTGCACCTGACCCACCCGCACGCCCACGTTCCCGGCTACGAGTTGCCAGAGCGGGCGGCCGTCCCGCTCAAGCCGTGGCAACTGTTGGTGGGGTTTCTGATCGCCGTCGCGGTGGCGATCGCGGGTTTTTCGCTGGAACACGCGACGCACGCGGTGGACGACGCGCGGGTGGCCTTGCCGTGGGTGTTGCCGTTTGTGGTGCTGCTGGGGTGCATCGCGACGATGCCGTTCATCGCGCCGCACTGGTGGGAACATCACTACGCGAAGGTGGCGATCGGGCTGGGGCTATTGGTATTGGCGTACTACTGCGGGTTTGTGAACGCGGGGGCCGGCAATATCGGACGATCGGTGGCCGAATACATCAGTTTCATCTTTCTGCTGGGTTCGTTGTTTGTGGTGTCGGGTGGGATTCTGATCCGGGTGCGCGCCAAGGCAACGCCGGGCCTGAACACGACGCTGCTGCTGCTGGGGGCGGTGCTGGCCAACGTGCTGGGGACGACCGTGGCGTAGATGCTGCTGATCCGGCCCTATTTGCGGATGAACAAGGGGCACATTCGGCCGTACCACACGGTGTTTTTCATTTTCATCGTCGCGAACGCGGGGGGCTCACTCACGCCGATCGGCGATCCGCCGCTGTTTCTGGGGTATTTGCAGGGCGTGCCGTTTTTCTGGGTGTTTGAGCACTGCTGGCCGATCTGGGCGGTGGTGAACGGGCTGCTGCTGCTGGCGTTTTTCGTCATCGACACCCGCGCGACGCGCAACGAGCCGCGCCAGAAGGACGACGACTTCGGCCCGGCGGTGAGCGCGTATGGCGTGGGGAATGTGTTGTTCGTGGCGCTGATTTTGGTGGGCATCCTGATGAACGCCGACATCAACGCCTGGACGCACCAGCACCTGGGCTTCGAAGGGCCGTGGCGCGAGGTGCTGATGGCGGTGGCGGCGTTTGGCTCGCTGGCGACGACCCCCCACCGCGTGCACGGGGAAAACCACTTCAACTACGCGCCGATCAAGGAGGTGGCCTACCTGTTCGTGGGAATCTTCCTGACGATGGTGCCGGCCCTGAACTACCTGTATCACAACGCGAACAACCTGCATCTCACCCGGCCGGGACAGTATTACTTTTCGTCGGGCGGGCTTTCGAGCGTGCTGGACAACGCGCCGACGTACCTGACGTTTTTGAAGACCGAACTGGGGTCGCTCGATCCGGAGCCGATCGAGCGGGTGAGCGCGATCGTGAAGCGGCCGGGCCACGAGATCACCGAAGCGGACGTGGCCGGGCTGAACGACACGCAGGCGGCGGCCGTTCGGAATGCGGTGGCGGCGCTGGTGAGTTACCACGGCGACCGCGTGAGCGCGGGGACGCTCTCGCACAATGAAACGCGGGTGGGCTTTTTGATCGGGGACGAGGTGCTGAACGTGTATTTGATCGGCATCAGCATGGGGGCGGTGCTGTTCGGGGCGATGACGTACATCGGCAATGGGCCGAACTTCATGGTCAAGAGCATCGCCGAGCACGCGGGCGCGCCGACGCCAAGCTTCTTCGGGTACATCGGCCGATATTCGCTGCCGGTGTTGCTGCCGATTTTGGTGTTGGTGTGGTTGCTGTTCCTGAGATGAGGGGAGGGTTGGGGGCATCGGAAAAAAGGGCCGCTTTTTTTCGGTGGCGGCGGTACAAGGGGTGTTGGGACGCGCGGGGGTTGGGGATGAGTGAAACGTGAAGACGTGAAGCGGGGGTTTTACTGCGTATTGCGTACTGCGTAAGGGGTTTCATGTTGGCGCATTGGGGTTGTTTTGGGTTGCGATAAGTGCGTTGGCGGGGTGGGCAAGGGCCGTTGCGCTGGGGCGCGGTTTTAATTGGCCGAACGATTGGCTGGGCCGGGGGTTGTGGGCCGAAGCTAAAAACAAAATGGCAGGAACGGCCGAGGGGGGATTTTTCGTACTTAGGGCGATGGGTGGGGGCGATTTTTGGGGGCGATGGGTGCGACGGGAGGGAAACTGGTGGCCGGTGCTTTTTTTGTAGCACACGCCTATCGCCGAGGTTACGCTGGGCGCAACACTTCTGAAGGAATGGGTATGGAGACTTGGGAATCACTCGAATATCGGAAACTCATGGCGGTGAGCCTGAGCGCGAACGGCATCCTTTCGATCACGGGCACGAGCGGGGACGATTCGTACAGCGTATCGCTCTACAACCGCTCGCAATTGCAGGTGAGCGACGGCGGACGAACCCAGATCTTTGACGGGGCGAAGGAGCGCCGCATCTCATTCGCGGGCCTGGCTGGGAAAGACATGATCACGCTGCGGCACGTGCACGTGAGGGCGTTATTGAACGGGGGCCGCCGCGAAGACTCGCACTACGCGCCGG
>JBQCCH010000753.1:0-6818 GCA_051962375.1 Tepidisphaeraceae bacterium | reverse complement strand
GGGCAGCACGCGGGCGACTGGTTTTTCACGGCCGTGGGGAGCGGGTTTCCGATCGCGCAATCGCGGGGGCTCGGGTTCAATGTCGATGCGGTGGGCAATCACGAGCAGATCACCCTGAAGACGGCTTACGCTTCGATTGGCCGAAGTATCTGGGCGAACCTGACGGGCCAATACGTCTACGGGCGGCCGGAGCCGGTGGGGATGCAACTGGTGCTGGATTCTGATCCGCACTTGTCGCTGAAGCTGAACGACCGCCTGAATGCGGCCGGGCATGTGAGCGGGGCGCTGACCATCGGCGGCACGGTGCAGCCGATGAATGTGACGATCCGCGGGCATGTGAAGTCGCAGAATTTCGCGTTCGACGATCTGGCCGTGGGCGATGCGGACATTGCCGTGCAGGGCAAGCTGTCGCCGGACAAGGCGGAACTGCACACCCAGCGGCTGAACCTGTTCGGCGGCGAAGGCTCGTTCGAGGCGGATTTTCCGTACTTCGACCGCGAAATCCACGCGTCGCTGGACCTGAAAGACATGCGGCTGTCGCGCATCGGGGAAGCGGTGAACGTGACGAACCTGGCGGGATTGCTGGGGGGCACGGTGGACCTGCGCGTGCCGATCGACAACCCCCTGGGAATGGTGGCCGGCGGACAGTTGAACATCGATCACCCGGTGGGGCCGATGCTGAACGCGCGACGGGTGATCGTGCCGATCGGGATTCAGGACGGCTGGATCAATCTTTCGCCCGAAGCCACGCAAGACACGGGCGGCACCGCGGCGATCAACCTGTACACGACGTTTGCCGCGCTGACGAAAGTGAATGTGCAGGCGAAGCTTTCGAACTGGCAGACCGCGTTGCCGCTGCAGGACATGACGGGGCTGACGGATGCCGACGTGGTGTTGAACGTCGACGTGCAGAAGCAGTCGGCGATGGGGAGCGTCAAAGTCGATCAACAGGTGAGCCTCGGCAACCAAACGATCGGCCAGGCGGCGGTGGATGTGTCGGCGAATGGGCGGTCGCTGTCGCTGAATTCGGTCACGGGGCAGATTCTGGATGGGGTCGCGTATGGTCAGGGGACGCTGAACCTGGACGCCCTCGATCGGGCCGAGCTGTGGACGGGGATTACGGGGATGAGCTTCAACAAGCTGGCCCGGCTGGCGCCGCAACTGGGCGACGTGAAGGGAAAGCTGTCGCTGCGTGTTCACGCCCACCCGGCCGATGTGGCGCATCCGCTGGGGCCGGTGCAGGTGGATTTGAATGTGGATTCGGATCACGCCACGTACAAAGGCATTCAGATCGGCGATACGCGGATCAAGGCGTTTGCCGCGACGGACCGAATCGTGCTGGCGGACGACCCGAAAGACCCGAACCAGATCGCCATCGCGGGTGGGACGGCAAACCTGTGGGCCCGGCTTTCGCGCGTGCCGGCCGGCGCGCAGGGGACGCGGGCGCAGCCGTCGGCGTTTGTTTCGATCCAGCTTGATCGACTCGACACCGAGCAATTGAATCGGATGATCGATCCGGACGGCAAACCCGTGCCGGGGCGGTTGTCGGGCACGATCAGCGCGTATGGCAATCCGTTTGCCGTGCGCCGCTTGAACGGCGACGGCATGCTCAACATCACCGACAGCGATCTGGCGAACATCGGCGTGTTCGCGGTGCTCTACAATGCGATGCACCTGGGCATGGGCCCGAACGTGCCGAACGGGGAGGGGGAGATCGCATTTCGGCTCGACAATGGGCGATTGGATGTCACCCGGCTGAACTATTTCAACCGCGGCGTGTTCGCCAAGGGCGTGATTACGGTGGACAACGTGCTGCAGTTGAAGGAATCGCCCCTGAGCGGCTACCTGCTGGGCACCTTCCGCCCGCTGAAGGACACGGCCCTTCCGTTTTTGGGGACGTTGGATGGCATCCTCGATGCGCTGCAGCGCAATGCCACCACGCTGAAGATCGGCGGCACGGTGAAGCAGGTGCAGGCGGTGCCGGTGACGCTGCATGACGTGTCGAGCGACTTGCGGAATCTCATCGTCGGCGAAGCCCAGGCGAAATAGCGCGATTTTGCAGCGCGGCATCCTCGGCGGGGCCGCTACACTGATGGGGTGCGAACCAGGAGGGTGTGATGAATCGACGATGGTGCGCTACTGCGCTGGCGATGACGTGGCTGGCGGCTTCGCTGGCGCAGGCGGTGGATATCCAGGGCGTGCTGCCGGCGTCGATGGATCAGCCGCGGATTTACCTGTCGCTGTTTCGCGATCCCAAAGCGCCGCCATTGGCCGCCAAGGCGAGCGGGGAAGATGACATCGTCGCCAAGCTTCTGGGCGAGAAGCCCGACCCGAACAAGCCGACGGAAGTGTTCGCGATCGAGGCGTTTCTCGACACCGGCGCCAGCGGAACGATGCTGGCCGATGCGACGGCGGAATCGCTGGGGCTCAAGCGGGCGACGATCAACGGCAAGCCGATCACTTTTTACGACGTGGGCGTCGCCGGGCAGGAGCCGTTCGGCGTGACCGATCCGCTCTATGTGCGGGCGGCCGAGTATAGCGGGAGTACGGATGGGGGAAACCTGGGCGCGTACCTTCCCGCGGGCGGGCCGGTGCGGATGAAGATCCGGGCCTCGGGCGGCATTCTGGATGAATTGACCGGCAGCGTCGACATCGCAGGCACGCCCGTGATGGCCGGCAAGGTGATGGTCGTCGACTGTCGTCCGGTGGCGAAGATGGACAAGCTCGACACGCGCCTGGTGTTGCCGAATGACCGATCGATCCCGCGGGTGGATTCGGTCGTGCCCTTGACGCTGGTCGATTTTGATCGCTTCACCTCGATGGAGCCGGCGAACGCGCCGAAGGTGGCGACCGCGCCGAACCCGATGATCGGCCCGAACCCGTTCGACCGCACGGATCGCGCGCGGCCGGTGGTGGTGTCGCACCAGGGGAAGCAAGCGCAGATCACGATGCTGCTGGATACGGGCGCGGCGTCGTCCATCATTTCCACCGCGACGGCCAAGGCGCTCGGGATTCAGATCGACGAGCAGGGAAAGCTGCTGAATGTGCCGGCCAAGGAGCAGTTCACGCTGCCGATCGGGGGCATCGGCGGGATGAAAAACATCAACGGGTTTTTTATCGACGCGCTCGATCTGCCGGTCGCCCACGGGCAGCCGATCCGGTACGTGAAATGCCCGGTGCTGGTGCAGGACATCAGCGTGCAGGACCAGCGCACGGGGGAGAAATACACGATCGGCGGGGTGTTTGGCGTGAATTACCTGGTCGCCAGCGCGAGCGTGAGCCTGGGGCTGAACGCCGGGGTCGACGACATTCATGACGGGCCGTACAGCTTTTTCGTGATCGACCTGTCGCGCAAGACGTTGGGCCTGAAGCTGCGGTAGCGGTTATTCGGCGGCGATATGCGCGCCTTTTTCGGCGACGGAGCGGCGCATCAAGAGCACCAGCAGGATCAGCGCCACGGCCAGCGCGCCGGAGGACCAGAAGACGTCAAAATACGCCAGCGACGAAGCCTGCCGATTGCGGGCGTTTTCGAGCACCCCGAGCGTGAGTTCGTGAGCGCGGACGGCATCGCCGGTGCGTTGGAGGAAGTAGCTTTGCCCGTTGCTGAGCATGCGGGCGACCGCAGGATTGAGCGCGTCGAGGTGCTCGTTCAGCCGCAGCGTGTGAAACTGGAATCGCCGCTCCTGCACGGTTTGGGCGATCGATGTGCCGACGCTGCCGCCCTCGTTGCGCAGGAGCGCGAGCAGGCCGACCGCGGCGCCGCGGAGTTCTTTGGGGATGTGCAGGAAGGCGGCCACGTTCAATGGCGCGAACATAAGGGAAAGGCCCGCGATCACCACGACGCGCGGCCAGACCACGTCCCAGGGGCTGATGTCCAGGGTCATGCGCGACATCCAGAAATTGCCGATCCCCATGACCAAGAGGCCAAGCGCCATGAGGTAGCGGGCGTCGGTCCCGCGGCCGAGCAATGCGCCGACGGTGAACAACACCAGGACGGCAAACAACCCCGCGGGCGAGAGCACGAGCCCTGAAGTGAACGCGTCATACCCATACAGCGATTGAAGCAGGCCCGGCAGCGTGGTGGTGTTGGCGTACAGCACGCCGAACGCGCAGGCGATGATGATGCAGCAGGAGCGGAAGTTTCGGTCCTTGAGCGTGCGAAAATTAATCAGCGGGTTGGCGATGCGGGTTTCGCGTCGGATCAGTGCGACCAGGCACCCGACGAAGAGGGCTGTCAGCAGTTGGACGCGCCAGAAGGGGTCGCCGAACCAGTCCCATTCCTGGCCCTTGCTGAGGACGATTTCCCAGCAGACGAGAGTGACGCTGAGGAGCGTCAGGCCCAAGAGATCAAAGCGGTGGCCGGTGTGCTTGAGCTTTTCGCGTTCGACGGCGATGTACTCCGGGTCGGTGACGACGGCGCGGCACAGGAGCAGCGCGCCGAGGCCGACGGGGACATTGAGATAGAAGATCCAGCGCCAGCCGTAATTGTCGGTGATGTATCCGCCGAGGGTGGGCCCGACCACCGGCGCCAGGAGCGCGGCGATGGCGAAGATCGTCATGGCCTGGCCCTGCTTTTCCTGGGGGAAGGCATCGAGCAGGATGCCCTGGCTCGAGGGCTGCAGCCCCCCGCCGGCGAGGCCTTGCAGCACGCGGAAGGCGATCAACTGGTTCAGGCTGCCGGCCATGCCGCAGAGCATGGAGGCGATCGTGAACACCAGGATCGAGAGCAGGAAGTAATTGCGTCGCCCGAGCCGGGTGCCGAGCCAGCCGGAGATGGGCAGGATGATGGCATTGGCGGCGAGGTAGCTGGTGATGACCCATTCGCTGTCGGTCACGGGGGAGGAGAGCCCCCCTGCCATGTAGCGCAGCGCGACGTTGGCGATGGTCGTGTCGAGCACTTCCATGAAGGTCGGGATGATGACCGCGCCGGCGACGATCCACGGGTTGACCTGGCGGCGCGCCAATGCGGGCTGTGCAGCGATGGCGGTCATCGGCCGGTCCCGGGTTGGAGGATGTCGCTCGGCTGCGTGGCCGCGCCGGGCGTGAAGCCGGGCAGCAGGCTGGGCTGGGTGGCGGCGGTCAGATAAGGCTGCAACACGCTGCCGGCATTCGGGCCGCTGGGGGCCTCATGGATGTGCACGGTCGGCGTCACCGACGTGCCGACAAACAGGGGCGCTTTTTCCGGGTCGTAGTCGATGAGGTCAATGCGGACGGGCAAGCGCTGCACGACTTTGACGAAGTTTCCGGTCGCGTTTTCGGCCGGCAGGAGCGCGAGCGTGGAGCCGGTTCCCATGGTGAAGCCGCTGATGCGCCCGTTGAACCGGCGGCTGCTGCCGTACATGTCGACGTCCAGATCGACCGGTTGGCCGATGCGGAGATCTTTCAGCTGCGTTTCCTTGAAGTTTGCGTCGACCCAGATGTCGGTGAGGGAGCGCAGGGCCATGACGCTTTGGCCGGCGATGACGTTGTTGCCGGGGTTTACTTCGCGGCGGGTGACCACGCCGTCGATTTCGGCATAGACGTCGCAATAGCGGAGGTTGAGCTTGGCCTGATCGAGATTGGCGCGCGCCTGCAGGAGCTTGGCCTGCGCCTGCTTGACGCCGGGGGCGGTGTTGAGCAATTGGTCGTAGATTTTGTCGATGTTCCCGCTGGGATCGCGGCGATAGAACTCGGCGACCATGTCCTTGGGCGATTGACTGAACGGCTGCAGCACGCCGAGCTGGGCGGCGCCCTGGATGACGCTGGCCTGTGCCTGGCGGACGGCGGAGAAGGTTTGATCGAGATTGGCGGGCACTTGCGTGAGGTCGTCGCCCGATTCAGGCCTGGGGGGCAGGCCGAGCGAGACGCGGATTTGGTAAACCTCCTGCAGCGATTCTTCGACCTTCGCCTGGGCGACTTCGAGCGATTCCTTGCGCTTGTCGACTTCATCCTGCGTGACCGCGCCGGTGCCGACGAGCGGTTTGACGCGCTGGAAGTCGGCCTCGGCCTTGGTGAGGGTGGCCTTGGCGGATTGGAGGGCGGCGACCTTGGAGCGAAGGACGGCGACCTGGTTGTTCACGTCTTCGATGGCGCGTTCCAGATTAAAGCGGGCGCTGCGGGTTTGGCCTTCGAGGGCGCGGGCATTGGCGCGGGCGGCGAGGACGTCGGCGTCGGCGGCATCGACGGCGGCCTGGGCGATGTCCACCTGCTTTTGCCACGGCTCCGGATCGAGCCGCAGCAAGAGGTCGCCCTTGCGGACGCGGTTGTTGTCTTCGACATACACCTGCAGCACCTGGCCGGCGACGCGCGGGGCGACGAACGTGACGTGGCCGCTGACGTAGGCGTCATCGGTCGAGACCGTGTTGAGCGACGCGATCACCCACGGGAGAGCGACGACCAGCACCACGACGACGGCGAGGCCGAGGATCACCCAAGTCCAGACGCGACGACGCGGACGGGCCGGGACCGGCGTGGGCGCGGTGGGATTGGCGGGCGGGACGGGGGCGGGCTGCGCGGCGACGTCAGGTTGCGCTGGGGGGGCGGGGTCGTGGGTGGACATGGGGGCCATCGTCGTCGGGGGGCGGGCTGGCCGTCAATGAAGATCGGGCGGGAACGAGAAGAGCGCGGGTTTTCCTGGAGAGGTGGGAGCCTGCGGTTTTTTCGCCGCTTTTTGTGGGTTGCGGCGGTACAAGATGGGAGGGGAGATGTCTCTGGGGGGCGTGTTGGGATGAGTGAAGACGTGAATCTACTGCGTATTGCGTACTGCGTAAGGGCGGAATTGCGGGGCGCTTGGGTTTGCGCTGGCGATAAGTCGCTTGGCGGGCTGGGCAAGGGCCGTT
>JBQCCH010000752.1:0-8766 GCA_051962375.1 Tepidisphaeraceae bacterium | reverse complement strand
GGCGCGAGCACCGCCATCATCGGCGGCGATCTTCAGGAAGGCGCCGACGTGATCACCGGCGTGCAGATCACCGATGCCGACGCCGGCTCACAAGGACCCACAAACCCCTTCATGCCGCAAATGCGCCGCCGCCATTGATTGGCGCCGCAAACCGTGAAGCCAAGACAAGAGTCGCCAACCGGACGCAAATGACGCGATGAGCCTCATCGAACTCGACAACATCACCAAGACATACGACCTCGGCGAAGTGCAGGTGCCGGTGCTGAAGGGCGTGAGCCTTTCCGTCGGCCGGGGAGAGCTGGTCGCCCTCATGGGCGCCAGCGGGTCGGGCAAAAGCACGCTGATGAATATCCTGGGCTGCCTCGATCGCCCGACCGCCGGCAGCTACCAGCTCGACGGTCAGGAAATCAGCCGGATGAGCACCGACGAGCGGGCGCACGTGCGAAATGAAAAGATCGGCTTCGTCTTCCAGAGCTTCAATCTGTTGGCCCGCACGACCGCCCTGGAAAACGTGATGATGCCGCTCACCTACGCCGGCCGCAGCGTGCCGGATCGGGAAGCGAAAAAGCGGGCGACCGAAATCCTGAAACGCGTGGGCCTGGGGGATCGGCTGCACCATTACCCGTCGCAAATGTCCGGCGGGCAGCAGCAGCGCGTCGCAATCGCCCGCTCGCTGATCAACCGGCCGCCGTTGCTGTTCGCCGACGAACCGACCGGCAATCTCGACAGCAAAACCAGTGACGAAGTGCTGGAGATGTTTCAGCGGCTCAATGCCGAGGAAGGCATCACCATCATCATCGTCACCCACTCGATCGAAGTCGGACAATGGGCAAAGCGGGCGATCACGATGAAGGACGGAATGATCGCCACCGGCGCGTACGCCGAGCGAACCGCGGCGGCCGCCAAGCAGTTCCTCGCCACGCACCCGACGGCGTAGCGATCGCCGGATTTTTTTTTAAGGGCACCACCCATTCAAGCTGGGATGACTGACCATGCGAAGCATTCGAACGTTCAAGACCGCCCTCATCGCCATCCGCCGCAACCTGATGCGCGCGGCCCTGACGACGCTGGGCATCGTGATCGGCGTGGGCGCCGTCATCGCGATGATGGAAATCGGCAACGGCAGCAGCTCGATCATCCAGAAGCAGATCGCCAGCATGGGCGCCAATAACCTGATGATCTTCCCCGGTTCCAGCCGGGCAGGCGGCGTGAGCAGCGGGGCGGGGAGCAACATGAAGCTCACGCCCCAGGATTGCGAAGCCATCGCCGTCAATTGCCCCGCCGTCAAAGCCGTCGCCCCGGCGATCGGGGCGCGAACGCAGCTCGTCTACGGCGGCAAGAACTGGGTGCCCCAGAACATGCAGGGCACCACCCCCGAATACCTCGACGTCCGCGATTGGCCCATCCTGGAAGGCGATAACTTCACTGACAAAGACGTCAAAACCCGCGCCAAGGTCTGCCTGATCGGAACCACGCTCGTCCGCGAACTCTTTGACGGCCAAAGCCCGGTCGGCAAAGAGATGCGCGTCAACGGGATCGGCTTTCGCGTCGTCGGCGTCCTGGCGCCCAAGGGCGCGAACATGATGGGTCAGGATCAGGATGATGTGCTGATCGCCCCGTGGACGACGATGAAATACCGCGTCAGCGGGCAGGTGCTGGGCAACACCAACCAGTCCGCCGCCGCCGTCAGCACCGGCACCCAATCCACCAGCGCCGTTTATCCGAGCATGAGCGTCTCGATGTATCCCGGCCGCAACGGCCAGCAGGCGACCGACAACCCCATGCCGATTCGCTTCCCCAACATCGACCGTATCTACGCCTCGGCGGTCAGCGCCGACCAGATCGACAACGCGATGGCGCAGATCACCCAACTGCTCCGCGAACGTCATCGCCAGGAGCCCGGCGAGGACGACGATTTCACCATCCGAAGCCTCACCGAATTCACCACCATGCTCAGCTCCACCACCCGCACCATGACGCAACTGCTGCTGTGCGTGGCGACCATCTCACTGATCGTCGGCGGCGTGGGGATCATGAACATCATGCTCGTGAGCGTCACCGAACGCACCCGCGAAATCGGGCTGCGCATGGCCGTCGGCGCTCGCGGCAGCGATATTCTGCGGCAATTCCTGACCGAATCGGTCGTGCTGTGCATGATCGGCGGCGCGATGGGCATTCTGCTGGGCGTCGGGGCGTCGTACCTGGTGACCGTCTTTCTCAATTGGCCCACCGAAAGCAGCCCCGGCGCGATTGTCGCGGCCGTCTGCGTGAGTGCGGCGGTGGGGGTGGTCTTCGGGTTCTACCCCGCCTGGAAGGCTGCCAAGCTCGATCCGATCGAGGCGCTGCGGTACGAATAACGAACGATTCACGGATTCGGGCAAAGACTACGAGAAACACCGGAAAGAATGGAAATGACACGACCGCTTCTGAAACGGCCGCTGCTGGCGTTGAGTCTGGGAATCGCGTTCGCCGCTCAGGGATGCCTCGTGGGGCCCGACTATCACCCCGCGCCCACGCCCACGCCTTCAACCTGGGCCGACCCGGGCGCCCAGTCTTATCCGACCAGCCAGCCGGCTCGCCCGAGCACCCAGCCGGCGTCGCTGGCCGACTGGTGGCGCGGGTTCAATGATCCGGAACTCACATCCCTGATCGAGCGGGCGATCGCCGAGAATCTCGACATCCGCCAAGCCACCTCGCGCATCCGTCAATCGCGGGCGAGCCTTGGCATCGTGCGGGCGAGCCTGTTTCCGCAGGTCGACACCAACGCTTCCTACGACCGCAGCGCCGCCGGCAACGGCGATCACGCCAGCGGGCTCTATCACGCCGGGCTCGATGCCTCCTGGGAAATCGACATCTTCGGCGGACTGCGCCGCAGCGTCGAAGTGGCCGGTGCGCAGATCGATGCCGCCGTCGAAGACCGTCGCGACATCCTCGTCTCCGTCGTCGCCGAAGTCGCGCTCGATTATGCAGACCTTCGCGGATTCCAGCGGCAGATCGACATCGCACGCGGCAACGTCAAATCGCAACAGGCGAGTGCGGACCTGACGCGGAAACTGTTCAATAACGGCAACGGCTTCAACAGCCGGCTCGACGTCGTCAACAGCGACGCCCTCGTGGCCGGCACGGCGGGGCAGATTCCGCTGCTGGAAACCTCGGAGCGACAGACGATCTACGCCCTCAGCGTGCTGCTGAACCAGGATCCGGCCCGACTGATGGCGGAGCTCTCGCAGCGCCGCCCGATCCCGGTCGCCCCGCTGGACGTGCCGATGGGCCTGCCCTCCGATCTGATCCGCCGCCGCCCCGACATCCGCCGCGCCGAAGCCCAGGTGCACGCCGCCACCGCGGAAATCGGCGTCGCGACGGCCGACCTGTTCCCGAAGTTTTCGCTCACGGGCAACTTCGGCTTCACCAACGGCAAGCCCGCGTCGCTGTTCGATTACGCCAGCCATTCCTGGAGCTTCGGCCCCAGCGTCAGTTGGCCCCTGTTCGATGCCGGCCGCATCACGTCGAACATTCACGTGCAGGACGAATTGCAGTTGCAGGCGCTGCTCTTTTACCGATCGACCGTGCTGAACGCCCTGCGCGACGTCGACAGCGCGCTGGTGGCCTACGTGAAAGAATACGAACACCGCCAGGCCGTCGTGGCGCAGGTCGACGCCAACCGCCAGGCGGTGCAATTGGCGACGCAGCTGTATCAAAACGGCAACACCGACTTCCTCAACGTGCTGTCGGCACAGCGGTCGCTCTACTCGTCGGAAGATCAGCTCGTGCAGAGCGATCGAAATACGGTGACGAACCTCATCGCCCTCTACAAAGCGCTGGGCGGGGGATGGGAGACCAAATAGCAGCGGCTAGCGGATCGGCTTGGCGGCGGATTCCGCTCAGCGGATCGATCGATATTCCGCCAGTGTCAGATGCTCCGCCTTGTCGACCGCTGCGAGAATCGCCGGATCGGTTTCGGTGGCCTTCAGCTCGCGCAACCGCGCGGGAATGGCCGCCTGGTCGGCCAGGCGGTTGACGTTGAATCGGTGACGCCCCAGTTTCAGGATCGACTCAATCCGCCACAGTCGCTCGTGCATCGCCGGCCCGGTGAAGGCGTAAATATCGCCGGCGTGTTCGGCAATCACCCGGTCATCCACGGCGCTGATCACTTTCCACATCGGGGTCAGTTTCGCGTCGATCCAGGCGTTCGTCTGCTTGTTGAATTGTTCCAGCGCCGCCACCAGCGCCTTGTTGTCATTCTTCACCGCGATCACCCGCAGGCCGTCGATCGTTTCCTGCATCAGGCCGATCCCGTCAAAGGCTTCGTAAAAACTGATGCGCTCGGCAAAGAGCTTGGCGCCCAGCGCGAACTCGGCCCGGAAAATCGCGTTCGCCCGGATCGGGTCGCTCGCCATCGTGAGCAGAGCCATTCGGCTCATGCAGTGGCCCGCGAGAAGGATCGCCTTCAATTCATCGCTCTCCGGCGTGTAACCGACGTTCGCCTCGGCATGGGTGAGAAGGATGTCGCCCCCCACGATGGGCGTAACATCGACCATTTTTTCCAGGAGGGGGAGCGATTTCCAATCGTCCGGCTGCCCGCCGTCGATAAACGCCTGATACCGCTCCGGCCGCCGCAGCACGTCTTCGATCACCGACCGGTACACCCGCCCCGCATCGCCCGGACGATCCATCGTAACGATCGTCACCGGCTCCATCGGCAGCTTCAGCGGCTCGTAGGTGTCGGCGGATTCGCCCAGCGGCGTCAGCCCGGTCAGGTCATTCACGCGACTGATCTGCCAGGCGCTTAGCCCCATCGCCAACGCCAGCACCGCCGCGATCACCCATCCCAGCCGATTGCCGAACATATCGTTTCGTCCTTCAGGAGTTCGGACCGATCACTTAGAACCTGGCGGCGCGTCCGGCCAATCGGTCGCGTCGCGCAGGGCTTCGATGCGCTCACGGGAATACGCTTTTCCGCGATCGATGCCCGGGCAGCGTTCCTTGGCGCTTTCCCACGCTTTTTTCGAACTCAGCAACCCGTCCCAGAAGGGCCACGTGCGGCACTGAAGCGGACGCACCTCGTAAGCCGTACACACCCGCCGCTTCGCGATTCGGCCGCCCTCGTCGATGTCGATTTCCTGCAGGAACACGCAGTCATACTCGCCGCGCAGGTTTTTGCGTTCTTTCAGGCTCACCTGGTCGCCGATCACGCGGCAATGCTTCTTGATGAACGCCTGGCGATCCATCTGCAGCTTGGCCGCGAAGCGATCGATTTCCACATCGCTCACCCAAACATACCCCGGCCCGCCCGTGCAGCAATTGCCGCACTGCGTGCATTGAAAACTCAAGCCCTTGTCGTACCAGGGAACCACCGGCAACTTCATGATGCGGTCGAGTGTAGCGATTGCGTTTTGATTCGTCTCGCCGGAAGGCGTAGCTTTCGCGAAAGATGACTTCTTCGCCGCCGCCGATCGACGCTGCCGCCCCCGCGCTGCCCGCACGGGCGATCCTCACGCTGCGCGGCTACGGCGACCCCACCGGCGATCGCAGCGTCTGGCCGTTGAACGAGACGGACCTGCAATGGTTCACGCTCGCCTCCCGGCACCGCCGCACGATTCGCCGGGCGGTCGCGCTGTTTCGGGGGATCGCCGTTCTGGGGGTCGTGTGCGTCGGCGGCACGCTGCTGCTAATGCTGCTGCCATTCAATCAAATCCCCGGCCTCGGCTGGGGGGAGCTGATCCTCACGCTGTTGATCTCGATCGTCACCGCGGTCGCCAGCGCGATCGGCGCCTGGGGCATTCACCGAAATCAGCGGTGGGGCCCGATCCTCGTCGCCGTCATGCTGATCGTCACGTTGCTGGCGCAGATCGCCGGCTCCATTCCGTCCATGACGTCGCCGGAAAGCGCCTTGGTGGCGATCGTCGGCAACGGCGTCGCGACGCTGTTCACCATCGGCTTCCTCGTCACCACCTACCGATCGGCCCGGGCGATCACGCAACTCCGCGCTTGCCCCGCCTGGAGCCAGGAAGCGCTGACGGCCGGCGGATGGTAAAAAAAATCCTCCCGCGCATGGGCCGCGGGAGGAGGAGGAAAGGGCGTTGAGCGGTGATGCATTCGACGCTCGACACCCTTGCCGGGGATTTTTTCGATCCAACGATTCCGGGCTTGCGGCAGGGCTTAGAAAAATTCGCCGCCCACATCCCAATGCCCGTCCTGGCGTTGGCGGAGATTGACGATCCGCACCCGCGTGCTCAGCCGCAACGAGCGGTCGGCGATCACCATCCAATGGTTGTCGTTTTTACGCAGCGGCTGTTCGCTGACGAAACCGACGCCGTGCAGCGACAGATCCTTCACCTGCACGCTGAAGCCGTTCCCGCTGCGCGACCCGCTGGCCGCCGAAAGCCACGCCGGCGTCTGCCGATTGTGTCGCGGCGACCGCCGACGCTCGGTGGCGGCAGAGAAAAAAGCGTCTTCAGCGGTCTCGGTTACAGCGGCTTGCGGTTCGGTCATCGCCATGATGCTGTATTCATCGACCATCGACGGCGCGACTTAACTTGTAACGGTTATGCCAGGCGTCCGGGCTTAAGAACCAGGCTCTTCCTCAGGCGCCAGAGCGGCCGACATCCCGCAAAGGACGATCAAGAACGCATTTCGGCCGAGAGAGACCCATAACCCGCGCCGGGCGGCGAAGGGATCGAGCACGCCCGGCCGCATCGGCAGGCAGCCGCAGGGGAGGGGGGCGTTTCGTTGCAGTTCCGCGCCGATCAACAGCGCCATGCCCGCCAGCGCCGCGGCCGCCGTCACCGGCGCCAGCCGCGCATTCCGGCCACTCAGAAGCCACAGCGCCATCGCGATTTCCATGCACCCCAGCGCCCGAACCGCGTTCGGCGTGCGCAGGTATCGGCCCACCATCGTCACGCCGGCGTCGGGGTGCCATACCTTGCTCGCGCCGGCGACAAGAAACGTCGCCGCCACGATCGCCGTGGCGACCCACCGCAGAAAATTCACGCTCCGTTCGCCGTTCATTCCCGCGCGGAATGTACCGTCTGGTTGAGGCCTTGCACAGATGGGGTTACAACGGCAACGTGATCGACGTCGTCTGGAAAATCCTGGCCACCCTCGGGCTGGTCGTCTTGAACGCCTACTTCGTTGCCAGCGAATTCGCCGCGGTCGGCGCCCGTCAATCGCGACTGGAGACCGAGGCAAAGGATTCCCTGCTCGCCCGGGCCGCATTGCAGGTGAAGCATCACATCGACCTGTATTTGTCGACCTGCCAGCTGGGCATCACCATCGCGTCGCTGGGGCTGGGCGCTGTCACCGAACCGGCGATTTCTGTCCTGCTCACGCCGCTGCTCGAACTCGTCGGCGTCCATGCCCCGCCCGGCGGGCACTCGGCCCTGGCGATCACCATCGCGCTGTGCATCGCCACCTCCCTTCACGTCGTCGTTGGCGAAGTCGCGCCCAAAAACGTCGCCATCTTCTTCCCGGACAAATTGCTCCCGATCCTGGCGCTTCCGCTGATCGGCTTCACGTACCTGTTCTATCCGGTGATCTGGCTGCTCAACTCGGCAAGCAATGCGCTGCTGGTGCTGTGCGGCGTGCGCGTGGGTCCCGACGCGCACGGGGGCATGCCCCATACCGAGCAGGAACTGCGAGCCCTGGTGCGCCAGGCGGTCGCCTCGGGGGCGATCGAAAAAGAGCAATCGCAAATCCTGCTGGCCGCTTTCGCGTTCGGCGATCTTCTCGTGCGGCAGATCATGACGCCGCGCGTGAAAGTGCGGTATCTGGATCTGAACCAGAACATTGACCAGATCCTCGCCGTCATTCGCCGCAGCGAATACACGCGCTTGCCCCTGTGCGATAAGGATCTGGATCACGTGCTCGGGTTTGTCCATGTGAAAGATGTGCTGAACCACCTGCGCCTGGTGGCGGGGCGGCTACGGTTCGCCGATGAAAAAACGCCCGACGGCTTGGCGATCGCCATCGCCGACGGATTGCCCGGTTCCAGCGTCCACGTCATCGGCACCGGCGACATTGACCTTCGCCAGATCACGCGCACCACGCTCTTCGTCCCGGAACTGGTGCCGGTGAAAAAATTGCTGCGGCAATTCCAGGAATCGCAAACGCATTTCGCCGTCGTCGTCGATGAATACGGCTCCATGCGCGGCGTGGTCACCATGGAAGACGTGCTCGAACAAATCGTCGGCGAAATCGACGACGAATTTGACGAAACCACCAAAGATTTCGTCGTCGAGGGAGATTCCTACCGTGTCAGCGGACAATTCGGGCTGCACGAACTAGTGCTGAAGCTCAACCTTCCCAGCGAGATCGAGGAAGAAGACGTTGACACCGTCGGCGGCTACATCACCCACTCCCTCGGCCGGCTGCCGCGCGTTGGCGATCGGGTGAATTTTGGCGACTACGAAGCACGCGTGATCAACGTCCCGCGACGTCGCGTGGGCACCGTGCTGCTGAAGCGCAAAACCGCCGATCCGGACACCTCGGCCTCGCCGACGCCCGGCGCTCCCTGAACCAAATCGCCTAGCCCCGCGCGCAGGCCCAGCCGGGCAACTCCGCTATTGCCCGGCCGGGAGTGTTGTGGCGATCGGGAGCCCGTTACGTGGTGCTCGTATCCGTCGATGTGCTCGAACTGCCGCCCGTGCCGTCGGTCGAGGCTTGGGCCGCGATATCCAGCTTCAATTGCTTGGTGTCGGCGGCCAACTTCGCCATATCCGCCTGCAGCGTGGTGGATCGCGTCGCGCAGTCCGCCAGGTATTTCGCCAG
>JBQCCH010000751.1:0-3438 GCA_051962375.1 Tepidisphaeraceae bacterium | reverse complement strand
TGTGTTTCCCAAGCTGCCTCGTTTTTCAGCCGACAAATCCGCCGCCGCGCCGAGCGTACGTGTCGCCTGCTTCACGGGCTGGTCGAGATTTTGATTCTCAGGTTCGGCGGAGCACTTCGCCTTAGCACTGCCCGGTGCGTGCTGCGCGGGACTGGCGGCGATCCAACCGTCGATGACGATCTCGGTATGCAACTGATTAGGGTCGAGGCGAATTTCGCTGACTCGGCCGCTGATCTGCGCGGCGTAGAAGCCCTTCACGCGCAGCGTACGGGTGTTCGGTGTCGAGGCCAGAAGCGATTGGGCATATTTTTGTGCGATCGCTTGCGGCGTCGCGTAATCAGGTGTCCCATTCAGACCGACCTCGCGAATTTCGCTGCAGCAGTAAACCGCGACGTTCGGACGATACCCGGTCAGGTATGAACGAGCCGTTGACTCATCGAGCGGCGATACGATTCCGAGACTGAGCGTAAAGCCGTAGCACCCGAATTTCTTTGTGCCCGCGTCGAAGTCCCACGCCTCCATGGAATAGGTCGGTTTCAGCTGATTTTCGGGGATGAGCTTGAAGTAAGCGTCGAAGTCAGCCGCCTCGGCCGGATCGACTTGCCCGATGCGCTGTTTGAACGTCAGCACGTTGTCTTTCGATTCGACGGCCTCCGCATCGAGCCGAACTGTTTTGTTGGACCATGCGCCGCTCGCTTTTTCCTGAACCGCCGCATTGATCTCAATGAAAGGCTTATCAGTCGTTTGATCTTGATAGATGACTTCCCGAAGTAGCGGCGCCTGCAGCGGCGTAGCGAAACTCGATTTCAACCGGATGCATTTGAAAACCTGATCCCCGATTTTCTTTTGATATTTAGGGTCGACGTCCTGGAACGCGTTTTTCACGGCCTTCACCGCATTTGCGA
Organism: Tepidisphaeraceae bacterium; assembly: GCA_051962375.1. GTDB lineage: Bacteria > Planctomycetota > Phycisphaerae > Tepidisphaerales > Tepidisphaeraceae > RYN-431. The sequence goes on along the minus strand of JBQCCH010000751.1, from coordinate 2,533 downwards.
GGCTACCGCCAAGCCCCGGGACACTTGCCAGCGGCTTCCATTTCAAGCCGTCGCTCGGGTCTTGCGCGACATATTCCCACGTGGGCGCATTGTCACCGCTCACGTTTTTATCGCAGGTGGAAATGATCGGCGTCGGCGCGGTGAGATAGATTGCCGCCGACGGCCGCCTGTCGACACACGGCGCGATGATGTCGAGCTCGAGTCGTTCCGCCGGCGGCGTCGGCAGATCGCTGCTCCCGATCTTCGCGACATATCCCAATCCGGAGGAGTGCGGACAATAGACGTGCCCCGTGTGCTGCATCAGTTTGCCGAGCTCGGTTGCGGCATGAGCTCCCATCCATTGAAGATCACGGGGCGGATCGATGTCGCTTAAAGACGCCGGAGCGCCGCCGCCGGCACCCATCGCGGCCATGCACCGATTTGCAAGTGATTGACAATCCGCCAGGCTCACGCCATCCGGAAGCGGGTCCGGGTTTAAGATGCCATCGACCAATCGCCCGCCGCGCGGCTCGGCATAGGCGTATCGGAAATCGGCGAACGACACGTGCCAATCGATCACTTGATACGTGTCCGAACCCTTTACGTAGCCCTGCTCGCCGCGTGAGATATTGACGATCGTGATGTTTGCGATTGAGTAGTCGGGCGCTCCGATGTCGTCGGGCGATGAGCTGTACCAAAAGTCGACGGTTCCAATAATGCCGTACAGATTGGGACCTAATCGATCAAGCTCATACGCGGGCACCGTGGCTGAATTGACATCTGCGGCAACCCCACCCTTGATGCCCCACACCCCATCAAGCGTCAGTTGGATGCGCACCGTCTCGCCGGCGACGACCGTCGTAAACGTCACGAGGTTGTAAGCTTTTTGAGTCATAACGTTTCAAAAGACGTGGGCCATGTGGCGGCAGCGACGTAGGGGATGACGTAGTCATCCTCAATCGCCATCACGTAAGACCACGTGGTTTTGAACTCGATCCCGTCGGATTCGATCGTTTCGATCGTTATTTCGACTGGCGCAAGCAACGCGTCGGGGAACAGGGGAGCGGGCGCTTTGACGGAACACATCCAGCCGACCGCATACCCCGATTGGGTCATGGCACGAACCTTCTTTTTCGCCTGGACCAAAACCGGGTCGAGACCCGAATACTCGCGCGGCTCATAGTGAAAATTCGGGGTCACTTCCTTGAGCGACTGCTTCCAATCCGTGAGGTTCATGAGGTCGCCGGCGGGCATCAAATCACCTCCGCGACGACTTGGCGGTCTCGCACCTGGCGTGCAGCACGCTGGGCGGCGGAGATCTTCTTGTCGTTGTCCGCACCGACTTCCTTGGCGATGGCCTTCGCCAGTTTGTTTTCGTCGATCGCTGGCGAGTGGACGTTGATCGTCGGCGAACTTGCGCCAGCGGCCGTCCGGCCCTGTTGAGCGGTCGCGGACCGATCCGGGTTTGCAGTCGACAGCGCCAATGCCTTTTCACGCCTCAGCGCGTCGAGTTCATGGGCGCTCGCGCCGCCATGGCTCGCTTCCATGATCCGGCGGTTGTAGTCGTTTTTCTTTTCGTTGAACGCCTTGCGTTCCGCCCGCAGGTCCGGTGGTTCCTGATGCTTGGCCGCTTCGTACTTGTTGACGTGTTGATCGGTGCCGCGTTTGAGATCATCGAACCGATCCTGCAGCGGCTCGACACCGCTGTCAGCACCGATCCGACCAAGTGCACCGAGATCAGGAAACCGCAAGGGCGGTATCTTGATTTCGGGCAGCTTGAGTTCCAGCTTTCGAGCCTGGTCGAGCCCCCGATCGACTCCCTGCTTCGTTCCGTCGCCGATTGCGTCGCCGAGGGCTTTAAAGTCATTTCCGGCGCGCGCGGCGTAGGCCCCAGCATCGAATTTGGGAATCTGCGGGAGCGGGACGGCCGGGAACGCACCCGACAGCTGGCCCGGCCCGGAAACCTGCGTTTGCGTGCCACCATTGGCCGGCGGGGATGGGACGTTATTGACCGCCTTGGTGGCGTCGCTGCTGAGCGTGATGACGTGGCCCAGCCAATCCAGGAGCTTGCCGACCTTATCGAGCAACCAACCAATGGTTTTACCGATCGCCTCAATGACGGGCTCGCACACGGACCAAAGCCACGTCACCACCGGCTGCAGCACTTTCACCCACACAATACCGACGACAGCCGCCAACGCCTGGATTGTTTTTGTCACGCCGGTCATCACCGGACCAACGGCGTAATTCAGCCAGCTGATCGCCGCTCCGATCCAAGTGAAGACACCATGCATCACGGACCACGCGCCGGTGATGATCGGGATGATCGTTCGCCAGGCCCCGCCGAAAATGGTGACAATGGCGCTCGCGCCCGTCGTGGCCATGTACCGGGTGATCGGCAGCAAAACCGTGCTGTAAATCGTCGAGATCGATTTACCGACCGCCATTACAGCCGGCACAACCAACCCCCACGCCTCAGCGAACACGCCGCCGACGGCCGGCGCGGCGCTGGACACCATCCAGTTCACGGCGCTCGACATCGCGGAATACGTCG
>JBQCCH010000750.1:0-3887 GCA_051962375.1 Tepidisphaeraceae bacterium | reverse complement strand
TTTCAGGGCGATCGCGTCGTTGATCTCGCGCATCGACTCGTCTTTCGACGCTTCGAGAAAGCCGCAGGTATTGATGACGATGGCGTCGGCGTCGGCGGCGTCGGGCGTGATCGTGATGCCGTCCGCCGCCAGCAACCCGAGCATTCGTTCGCTGTCGACCAGATTCTTCGCGCAACCCAGACTGACGAACGCGACGGACTCAACCTTCTGAGACGATTTAGCAGCCATGATCGATCAACGCGACGCCAGCGGCGAAGCACTCCGCAGAGAATACAAACCAGAAAAAATCGCCCGACGCTCAAACCCAGCCGGGCAGACCCGATATACGCCCCGAGGGCGCCGTTCGTTCGGTGGACAGATGATAGCAAAAAAGCGGTCGAGGGTGTCGAAATCGTAAGTTGTTATTTCTGGCGTATTTACAGCCGAAATTTGCAGCCGGTGTTAGGCACGGTTAGGATGATGCCATGCCAGTCCGTGCAAAAGCGAAACGAGCAACCCCCCGGCGCAAAACTGTCGCCGTTCCGACCAAACCTGTCGCCAAATCCACCACTGCTCGCTCGCCAAAGCCGGGAATGACGGCGGCGAAGAATCCTTATATGGATGTTCGCCCGCCCGTTGTCAACCCATCCGGCGGCGCCATGACGAAGGTGCACAAGTTCCTCGCCACCCTCGCGGACTTCGAAAAACTTCGCATCGTTCGGTACAACTCCGACAATTTCGATCTCGACCGGATGCGCGGCCTGCTGAAAAAGATCGGCAATCCGCAGGAAAAATTCCGCTCCGTGCACGTCGCCGGCACCAAGGGCAAGGGCTCCACCAGCTCCATGATCGCCAGCATGCTCCGTGCGTGCGGCTACAAGGTGGGGCTCTACACCAGCCCGCACCTGATCGATCTGCGCGAGCGCATCGTCATCAACGGCGAAATGATTCCCGCCGCCGATTTCGCCCGCATCATCAAGACGATCGAGCCTCTGATCCAAAAATCCAAGCCGATGCCCAGCTATTTCGACGTGCTGACGGCGGTGGCGTTCAAGCACTTTGCCGAGCAGAAGGTCGATATCGCCGTGATCGAAACCGGCCTCGGCGGGCGGCTGGACAGCACCAACGTCATCAAGCCCGAAGTGACGGCCATCACCAGCATCAGCAAAGATCACATGCAGCAGCTCGGCCACACCCTGGCGAAGATCGCCGAGGAAAAGGCCGGCATCTTTAAGCCCGGTGTGCCCGCGGTCACCGTCCTGCAGGATCCCTCCGTTGAGCCCGTCCTGCAGCGCGTGGCGCAGAAAGTGGGCGCCCCGCTGGATGTCTGCGGCAAGACGATCGAATTCAGCTACCGTTTCGAATCCAGCCGGATGCTCGGGCGGCACAATCGCGTTTGCCTGACCACCCAGACCAGCAAGTTTGAACACTTGGCCGTCCCGCTGTTCGGCGAACACCAGGCGATCAATTGCGGCCTGGCGCTGGCGGTCATCGACAAGCTTAAGGGCCGCGGCATCCCGATCGATGACGACAAGGCCATGGAAGGTCTCGCTCAGACCACCATCGAAGGCCGCATGGAAGTCGTCAACCAGACGCCCAAGGTCATCGTCGACGGCGCCCATAACGCCGCCAGCATCGACGCCATGATGCGCGCCATCGGCCAGCACATCCCCTATGACAGCATGATCGTCATCTTCGGTTGCTGCGGCGACAAAGATGTTGACGGCATGCTCGAGCGCATCACCAGCGGCGCTGACAAGGTGATCTTCACCAAGGTCAACAACATCCGCTCCGCCGATCCGCACGAACTCGCCGCCCGCTACATCGAAGTCTACGGGAAGATGGCGCAGGTGGCCGACACGCTGGAAGAAGCGCTCAGCATCGCCAACCGCGCGGTCACCAAAGAAGATCTGATCTGCATCACCGGCAGCTTTTACCTGGTGGGCGAGGCGAAGAAGCACTTCTCCGCCGCCGCCCCGAAAAGGCCGCAGGTGTCGCCGATCTTCTGATTGGATCGGGCCCGCTCAAAAACGTCGTGGCACGGGCGTCGCGCCCGTGCCACCCTTCATTCATGGCAACGACGGAACACCTCCTTCTCGGCGCTTACGTCGCGGTCGGCCCGGCGGCTTGGGGCATCTACGGTTACCTCATGACCGTTGCCCGCGAACGCATGACCCGGCTCAAGCACAGCCGCGCCGTGCTGCCGGCGGATGCACCGCTGGTTTCCATCCTCATCCCCGCAAAAGACGAAGGCGCCCACAACCGCACCTGCGTACAACGGGTGCTTCAGCAGGATTATCCGGCGTTCGAAGTCATCGCCGTCAATGATCGCAGCGAAGACGACACCGGCCCGATCCTTGATGAAATCGCCGCGCAGGGGTCGCGCGTTCGCGTCGTGCACATTCCGCTGCTGCCGCTCGGCTGGCTCGGAAAGTGCCACGCCCTGGAACGCGGCGCCGAACATGCCCGGGGGCAATGGCTCTTTTTTGTCGATTCCGACGTCAAGCTCAACCCCGACGCCCTCAGCCGCATGATGGCCCTTGCGCTTTCGCGAAATTATGACGCGATGAGCATCATGACCGCGATCGAAGCGCATCGGTTCATCGAAAAGCTCATGCTCCCGTTGCTGGCCGGCACGTGGATGACGGTGTTCGCCGGCGATCAAACCAACGAGGAATCGGAAAAAGAAAAGGCTCTCGCTAACGGGCAGGCGATGTTGATCCGGGCCGAAGCCTACTTCACCGCCGGCGGGCATGCGGCCGTCAAGGATCGCATCGTGGAAGATGTGGAGCTGATGCGGCTGCTGAAACAGAAAGGGAGCCGAACCCGATTTTTCGCCGGCCGACATCTGGCCAGCACGCGCATGCACACTGACCTGCGGCAAATGTTCAACGGCTGGGCGCGCATCTTCGCCGGCACCGCGCGCGGCCGGGTCTTGCCGATGGTCGCCGCCATCCTGTTTCTCGTCGTGTCGGTGCTGAGCGTTTATCCGGCGCTCGGCTATGCAATCGCCGCCCGGTCCGCCGCCTGGGGCGCGGCCGCGGGGGTTCATTGGCTGACGATGACGATCATTTGCAGCCTGATCTGGGTCTGGAGCGGCAATTCGCCGGCATTCGCGCTGCTGCTGCCGATCAGTGTGCCGATCGAGTTAGCGATCCTGAGCTTTTCGATCCGCAAAGCATTCAGCGGCCAGATCGATTGGCGCGGCTCATCGGTCAACGTGCGCGAAACCAGCCGCCATCCGCAAAAAGCCGCCGACTGATGCACGTGCCCACGCACATTCTCAGCGGCTGGGTCGCCGCCAACGCGTTTCCGTTGACGGCCGCCGAGCGGCTGGGATGCATGATCGCCGCCAGCATCGCCGATCTCGACGGCCTGGGCATTGTCTTGGGCGAAGCGACGTATCAGCGATGGCACCACGTCGTCTGCCACAACCTGCCGTTCGGCCTGCTTAGCGCCGCCGTGACCGCGTTAGTTACCACTCGTGGCATTCGCCGGCTCCCGGTTGCGGGCCTGTACCTGGCGCTGTTTCACCTGCATTTGCTGATGGATTACTGGGGCTCCGGCCCCGGCTGGCCGATCACGTATTGGTGGCCGTTCAGCGACTTTCGGCTGGTGAACTGGCGGGGGTGGGAGTTGTCGAGCTGGCAAAACACGCTGGCCGCCGCCGTGCTGCTGGCGATGACGGTGCTGATTGCCGTGACCCGACGCCGCACCCCGCTCGAATGCCTCATGCCCTCGCTCGATCGGCAACTGGTCCCCAAAACGCCCGTCGTTGAAAGCCAGGTCTAAAGCGCCAGTGCCCGGGCCGCGGCCAGGTAGCTGTCGTAGTTCCGCTTCATCTCGTTCAGTGAATCGCCGCCAAATTTTTCGATCATGGCCTTTGCCACTTCGAACGCGATCACATT
>JBQCCH010000749.1:0-2836 GCA_051962375.1 Tepidisphaeraceae bacterium | reverse complement strand
GGCCAAGCCTTGGGGCGGCATCACCGGCCCGCGCGCCAGCCGGCGAGTGTTGGCTGAAGTCACCGCGGTTGGCGAGCTGGCGCTGCAAAAGTTCAATGCCGTTTTCGTCACCAGCGAGGAAGACGCCCGGCAAATCCCGCGCGACAGCACGGTGCTGCCGAACATCCCTTTCGCCGATCGCCAGGACGGTTGGCTGCAACCCTTGGCGCCGGCAGAACAGAGCGAAGAATTGCTGTTCGTAGGGGACTTGCAGTTCCCGCCGAACCGCGAGGGGCTCGATCGATTTTTGACGCGCGTCTGGCCCACGGTGCGTCAACAGCGGCCGGGGGCGGGGTTGTCGATCGTCGGGCGAGGGCTCGCCGACGCGGATCGGTCGCGCTGGGCGCAGGCGCCCGGCGTGAATGTCATCGGGTTTGCGCCCGATCTGCAGGAGTGCTACCGCCGCTGCGCGATGACGGTCGTGCCGATTTATTTTGGCGGCGGGACGAAGATTAAGGTGCTGGAATCGCTCGCGTACGGGCGAACGGTCGTCACCACGCCCGAGGCGATGCGCGGCTACGCCTCGCTCGAGGCTGAGGCCGCCGTCGCGGTGGCGGGATCGGACGCCGACTTTGCCGCCCATGTCGTTCGGCTGCTGAATGACGCACCGCTCCGCACCGCCATGGCCGGGCGCGGGCGGGCCTTGGTGGAGCAGGCGTTTTCGCCCGATCGTTTTCAACGCGTGGTCGATCAAACCCTGCGGAATTTGGAATTGACCTAGCGCCCGGCCGGGGCGACCCAAACATCAGGAATGTGCGGTCGTTTCGCGTGCGGCGGGCGCGGGGTTATCCTCTGGCCGGTGTTGGGTTGATGCGCTACTGTGGATTTTCGTCCGGGAATGCGTGATGCGAGTGACGTTTGTATTACCGCACGCCGGGCTTGCCGGCGGGATTCGTGTGTGTGCGATTTACGCACAGGCGTTGCAAGCGCGCGGACATCAGGTGTCGGTGGTCTCCACACCCAAGCCGCCGCCCACGTCGTTTCGCAAGCGGCTGAAGGCGATCTTCGCCGGCGATCCGCCGAAGGAGCCGGGCCATTTCGACAACGTGAGCGTTCCTCACCACGTGATCGATTCGTATCGTCCCATCACCGAGCGCGACCTGCCCGACGCCGACGTGGTGATCGCCACCTGGTGGGAAACAGCCGAGTGGGTGAATGCATTGCCGGCTCGGAAGGGCAAAAAGGTCTATTTCATCCAGCACGACGAACGGTTCGCGGGCCAGTCCACGCAGCGGGTGGAAGAGACGTTCAAATTCCCGTTTTACCGGATCACAATCGCGCAATGGCTGGTTGAGCTGGCGCGTGATCACTACGGCGTGGACCAGATCGCCCTGGTGCCGAACGGCGTCGATTTGCAGCAATTCAACGCGCCGCCGCGGGGGAAACAAAAGACGCCCACGGTGGGCATGATGTTTTCGACCGCGCATTTCAAGGGATGCGACATCACCCTGGAAGCCTTTCGGATGGCTGCCCGGAACGTGGCGAACCTGCACCTGGTGGCGTTCGGGCAGCACCAGCCGAATGAGAACCTCCCCCTCCCCGCCGGCGCGGATTTCGTGTACCGGCCGGCGCAGGACAAGATTCGTGAGGTCTATGCCTCCTGCGATGCGTGGCTTTTCGGTTCGCGGTCGGAGGGGTATGGGCTTCCGATCCTGGAAGCGATGGCCTGCCGCACGCCGGTCATCGGCACGCCGACCGGCGCCGCGCCTGAGTTAATCAGCCGGGGCGGCGGCGTCCTTGTTAAGCCGCAGGACCCGATCGACATGGCCCGGGCGATCGAACGCGTCTGCCGGCTGCCCGTGAATGATTGGCAAGCCGTCAGCGACGCCGCTTATCGGACCGCCCAGGCCAACACCTGGGATCGCTGCACGGATTTATTCGAAGCCGCGCTGAAGGAAGCCGAATCTGGTCGATGATTGATTCAATGACGTCGATTGAAACCCCGCGGGCCGCCAGGGCACGAGCCGGAGTCGCATGAACAAGGTCTTATTCGCATTCCTCATCCTCGGCACGTTTTACACGATGTACCGGCACGGGTTCGGGCGGGCCTTCGCCTGGTTTTATCTGCCGGCGATTTTGCTGGTGAACTACGCCAAGGCGATGAATCTGTCCGGCATTCCGAACCTGGCCACGCCCACTGCCGTGGGGTACGGCCTGCTGATGGGCGTCTTTTTCCGCTGGCATGAGCTGCGCCGCATTCGTTGGAACCTGCTGGACACGATGATGGTGCTGCTGCTGATTCCGCAGTTTTTAAGCGTGCTGGCGACGCTCGACGCGTGGAATGCGTATCGCGAAACGGCGGAAATGGCGTTTCGCTGGCTGGTGCCTTACTTCGTCGCCCGGTACGCGCTGCAAGAACCCGAAGGCCGCCGCGCCACGCTGCGGTCGCTGGCGGTGTGTGCGGTGATCATCGGCCTGTGCTCGGCGTGGGAAGCGCGCCTGGAGCCGAACAAAACCGCCCGCATTCTGCACAAACTGCAGTGGGACGAAACGTCAAACGTCATGGTCATGTATCGCTTCGGCCTGGCGCGGGCGATCGCGACGGCGGGCCAGCCGATCGATTTGGGGAACACCGGACTGATCGTCGGCGCCATGATCCTGATCCTCGTGCCCGCCACCGGCACGTCATGGCGAAGTCCGATGGCGATCGCGGGCATCCTGGGCGCCGGCGCGATGGTCTTTTTCTGCGTCAGCTTCACCGCCTGGTTCTCGATGGTGTTGGCCTTCCTGTTTTACTTCCTGCTCTCGCGGCCGGGGCTGGGGAAATACCTGGTGGTGCCGATCCTGCTGATCGAAA
>JBQCCH010000748.1:0-6090 GCA_051962375.1 Tepidisphaeraceae bacterium | reverse complement strand
GATGCGATTGTGGCAAAAAGCGCGGTGGCTGCAGGCGCGGCAGATTGCGGTGGAATATCCGCTGATTGTGATGGAGCGGCGGCGGCTGGGGTATGTGGTGGAATCGATCGCCCTGTTTGAAAAAGTGCCCGGCCCGACGCTGGACGCGATGGATCTGGACGCCTTGAGCGCCCCCGAGCGGGAGACGCTGTTTCGCCGCTGCGGGCATGTGCTGCGCCGCATCGAAGACACGGGCCTGACCCATACCGACGCCAAGAGCAGCAATTGGATCATCGTCGACCGGACGACGCCGGTGCTGATCGACGCGTACGGGCTTCGGCCCCTGAATAGTTTCCTGCAATTGTTTGGCATCCGTCGGCTGCTGCGGGCGATGCGGAAACACCCGCAATACACGCCGACCGATTCGCGCCATTTGTGCCAGGGCTTTGCGCCGCGGGCCCCGCTGGAGGTGGACCTTGGCGCTTGAACAATCCCCCGCGCCGGCCGGCGTGCGGATGATCCGGCTTTCGCGCGAGCCGCAGCGCATTCTGATCGTGAAGCCGAGCGCCCTGGGCGACATCGTTCACACATTGCCGATCCTGCAGTTGCTGCGGCAGCGCTTCCCGGCGGCGCAGATTGATTGGCTGGTGGTGCCGGCGTTTGCGTCGCTGCTGGACGGGCATCCGCTGCTGAATGCGGTGATCCGTTTTGATCGCAAGCGCTTCGCCGGCTGGTATCGCAGCGCGGCCACGGCGCGGGAGCTGATCGCATTCCATCGGCGGTTGCGGCAGAGCCGGTATGACCTGGCGATCGACCTGCAGGGATTGTTCCGCTCCGGCTGGCTCACGTGGGCGAGCGGGGCGGCAGATCGCGTGGGGTTTGCTTATGCGCGGGAAGGGGCGCCGCTGTTTTACAACCATCGCGTGCCGACCGACACGCATGAGAAGCACGCGGTGGAACGGTATTTGGATATTGCCGAAGCGCTCGGGTGCGGACGCGGGCCGGTGAAGTTTGATTTCGGGATCGACGATGCCATTCGCGCGGCGACGGCGGAACTTGTCGGAGAAGGCCGGCCGTACGCGGTGCTGCTGCCGGGCACGAACTGGGCGACGAAGCGCGGGCCGGCCGAGAATTACGCGGCCCTGGTCGAGCCGATCGCGCAGCGGTTCGGCCTGCGGACGATCATCGCCGGCGGCGGGGATGTGGCGGGGATCGACTTTCCCGGCGCCCAAAGCCTGGCGGGCAAGACCGACTTGAAGCAATTGGTCGCCCTGTTGGAAAAGGCGGATCTGGTGATCGCCAACGATTCGGGGCCGATGCACATCGCGGCGGCCTTAAACCGCCCGCTGGTGACGCTGTTCGGCCCGACGAACGCGGTGCGAACGGGCCCGTATGCGCGGATGGAGACGGTGCTGCAGCTCGAACTGGTCTGCCGGCCGTGCTATTCGCGCACGTGCGTGCACACGAGTTGCCTGCGGTGGATCACGCCGCCCGAGGTCATCGCCACCGCCGAGGGTCGGCTGGCGCTGCCGGTGTTGCCGGGTCAGAATTGACCGATATTTTTGGTTTTTCGGTTGCCAAATCCTAACCCTACCACTATCCTAACACCGTCAATTGACCCTGGACCCAGACGAGGGTGACTTTCGTCCAGTCCGGGCGCGAATCGGGCAACGTGCCGGATTCGCAATTCAAGTCACATGAATGAGTTGTGCGTCAATCCCGGCGGGGTTGGCGAGGTGATATTTCCGTTCGGTGCGTTCGCGGCGAGGTGTCGCGGGGTGTCGAATCTCACCCGGCCTGTCCATCGTCCGGAGCAAGAAGACACGGCGACGCGGTCGAAGTGAATCGTAGCGCATCGGGCCGACGTTTTGCTCGGTCCATGCCGATCGATTCGGGTTGATCGGTCCTCGGTGATCGGTTCGCATCGATTGATCCTCGTTGGTCGATCTGCGTTGATCGATCCTCGTGGTCGGTTCACATTCATCGACCCCCGTTGGTCGATCCGCTGTAGTCGTTGTGTTCTTGCCCGCCCAACTCGCACCCGGCTGACCCAGATACCCGGGTGAAACAGAAGGAGCCCATCGTGGCCAAGACCCTCGAGAAGGTCGACGGCAAGTCCGTCGACGCCAAGTCCGCTGATAGCAAGTCCGCTGATAGCAAATCCGCTGCCCTTGATATGAAGTCGCTTGCCGCGGATGGCAAAAATTCTGATTCGAAGAATTCCGATCCCAAGACCGAGATGAAGGTCGAACCCAAGGCCGCCAAGCCGGCGGCGCCGGTCGATCCGGCGCGCGAGCGTGCGCTGTCGCTGGCCGTTCAGCAGATTGAAAAGCAGTTCGGCAAGGGTTCCGTCATGAAGCTTGACGGCAACAAGCAGGCGAACATTGACGGCATCCCGACCGGGGCGTTGTCGCTCGATTTGGCGCTGGGGGGCTACGGCATCCCGCGCGGCCGCATCTGTGAAGTGTTCGGGCCGGAATCGTCGGGTAAAACGACGCTCAACCTGCACATCATCGCCAGCGTGCAGAAGTTGGGGGGCGTGGCGGCGTTCATCGACGCCGAGCACGCGCTGGACCCGGCCTGGGCGAAGCGCCTGGGCGTTCGGCTGGATGACCTGCTGGTGTCGCAGCCCGATACGGGCGAGCAGGCGCTGGAAATTTGTGAGTTGCTGGTTCGCTCGAATGCCGTCGACCTGGTCGTCGTCGACTCGGTGGCCGCCCTGATCCCGCGGGCGGAAATCGAAGGCGAAATGGGCGAAGCGCAGATGGGCCTGCAAGCGCGTCTGATGAGCCAGGCGATGCGCAAGCTCACCGGTGCGATCTCCAAAAGCCGCTGCACCGTCATGTTCATCAACCAGATCCGCGAAAAGATCGGCGTGATGTTCGGCAGCCCGGAAACCACGCCCGGCGGGCGCGCGTTGAAGTTTTATTCGTCGGTCCGCATCGACGTGCGTCGCACGCAGACGATCAAGGACGGCGAAGTCAGCATCGGCGCCCGCACGCGGGCGCGCGTGGTCAAGAACAAGATCGCCCCCCCGTTCCGCGATGCCGAGTTCGACATCATGTTCGATCGCGGCATCAGCTACGAGGGCGACCTGCTGGACCTGGGCGTGGCGACCAACGTGATCGAAAAGAGCGGCGCCTGGTTCAACTACGGGCCGACGCGGCTTGGACAGGGGCGTGAAAACGCCAAGCAGTTCCTGTTCGAAAACAAAGACCTGGGCCAGGAAGTGCGGGAGAAGGTGCTGAAGATCAAGCTCAGCCAGCCTTCGATCGCCGGCCCGGAACAGAAATAGTCGCCGGCGGCCTTTGCTCGTTCGCCTCGTTCTAAAACCCAGCCCAAGCCCTGGCCCGCGCCGGGGCTTGGGCTTTTTGGGTTCAGCGGCGTAATCTGCCGCACGATTTCGGGCGGCTCTGGAAATTTTTGTCATGCGACGGTCGCGAGCGAACAGCCGTGGGTAAGGAGTTTGCATGACGGATGAACCGCAGGCCGAGACATCGAGCAGCGACGGCGCGTTATTGGGGCGGTATGCGACCGCGAACGATGAGCTCGCATTTGCGGAACTGCTGCGGCGGCATGGGCCGATGGTGTCGGCGACGGCGCGGCGGCTGCATGCCCCGGAAGCCGACGACATCGCGCAGGCGGCCTTTCTACTGCTGGCGCGCAAAGCGGGGGCGTTGGCGAGTCATCCCAGCGTGGCGGGCTGGTTGCACGAGACGACCCGATGGTGCGCGGCGAATGCCCGGCGGTCGGCGTGGCGGCGAGAGCGTCACGAAGCGGCCGCCCGGGAGGCCGGCGCGTCGCGCCCGTCGGCCGGGTCTGTCGAGGCGGACGTTTTGGCGGTTTTGGATGATGCGCTTGACCGCCTGCCGAAGAAATATCGGGACGTGGTGCTGCTGCGTTACCTGGAAGGGTTGAGCCTGCAGGAGTCGGCGGATCGATTGAAGATTCGGTCGGCCGCCGTAGCGACGCGGGCGTCGCGCGGGATCGACAAGCTGCGCCATCACTTCGCGCGGCGGGGCCTGTCGATGTCGGCCGACGCGTTGTGCGGGTGCATGGTGGCTCAGGTGGGGGGCTCGGTGGGTTCAGGGGGCTCGGGCGGGTTGGCGCAGGTTCACGGGAGCCACGGGTTCTCGGCCGCAGCGCGGCAGTTGGCCCGTTCCACGGGTCGATCGATGACGCTGGCGCACGCGAAAGCCGTATTGGTGGCGGCGGCGCTGGTGGCGGGCGTGCCGGCGGTGATCTGGGGGGCGACGCAGCTTTGGCCGGGCGAAACCCCGTCGCGCGTGGCGATCCTTCCCCCGATGCGTGCGGCGTCCGGTGTTTCCGCACCACCGGCGCCGGCGGTCGACGCATTGCCGCTGCCGCCGATCGATGCGGGCCTCACGGCCGACACCGCACGCCAGACGGCGATGGCATTCCTCACCGCGCTGCGCAATGCCGACGCGGAAACGCTGGCGTCGCTCATGACGCCGCCCGATGCGGCACAAACCCTGGCTCGCGATTACGTCGGCCGATATCGCCAGGGGGAATACGCCCGGTACCCGGAGCGATTGCTGCAGATCACCGACTCCGTGGCGCAGGTCGATGCGCAGCAGCATCCGCTGACGGCCAGCTACCGGGTGCAATCGCCCTACAACGCGCGGGCGGCGCAGTTAACGGTGCGCGTGGCGGTGGTGGGGGATCGTTGGAAAGTGACGTCGGCCGACTTCAGCGCGAACGACGCGTGGGCGGGGGCTGGCAACGTGATCGACCTGACGGACCGCACGCAGGCGATCGACGTGCCGCCGGCCGCACGGCAGGCGTGGTCGCAGATCGAACACATCAATCGGCGTGGCCCCGGCGCGCTGTCGGCGAAGGAGATTCCGGAGGTCGTGGCCGAGCTGGATCGGACGGAGGCGGCGATCCAGACGCTGGCGGATTCGCTGCAGGCGACGCGCCTGCGACTGCCGGCCGACCAGGTGGCGCTGGCCCGGCAAGCGGTGCGCGAAATCCGCGATCGCGTGCAACGCGACGGCGATGCGGGTTTCAAGCAGGCGACGGCCGCGATGCGGGAGGATTCAAAAAAGATGCAGGCCTTCGCCACCCTGTTTCAAACGAGCACCGCGATGGAACGGGCGGACGATGCCCAGCAGGAACGGGTGCACGCCAAGCCCCGGCCGGTATCGGTGGCGGGGGATTTAATCTTTACGGGCAAGGACGGTCAAACGTATCGAGCCCCGGGCCCGCTGAAGGTGCCGGCGTGGCTGAACGACACGCACGCGTATCAGCGGTGGCTCACGCAAAACAGCCTGTGCACGATGCTGACCGCCGACGACGCGGGGAACGTGTACCGGGTGCAATTCAACGGCGGCTTCACGACGTTGATCCAGAGGTATCGGCCGGACAAGACGTTGGCCGAGGTGACGATGCTGATCGAAGGCGCGCCGGTGTGGTGGAAGGCGGTGGACGCGGCGGGGCGGCAATACGTGTGGGACGTGGACCAAAGCCGCTATGCGTCAGCCGACACGAAGGGCCCGCGGGTATTGAACCGGATTGTGCGGTACGACGCGGCGGGGAACGAAACGATCTGGGACGATTTCACGCCCGAGGGGGCGGCGCGGATGCAGAGCGAGGCGGGGCCGATCGGGGAGCCGAGGGGGCGGTAAAGTGAGCGGCGATTTTTGGGCCGCTTTTCGGGGGAGAGGGCGGTAAAACGGGTGGGGAAGTGGTTGGGGTTTGGGATGAGTGAAGACGTGAAGACGTGAAGCGGGGGGGGGGCCGTACTTCGTATGGCGTACAGCGTAAGGGGTGAACTGGGGATCGTGTTGGGTGGGGATCTGGGGTTTTCGCTTGCGATAAGTCACTTGGCGGGCTGGGCAAGGGCCGTCGCACTGGCGCGCGAGTTTTATTGGCCGAACGCGTGGCCGGGCCGGGGGTTGGGCCGATCCGTGAAAAACAAAATGGCAGGAACGGCCGGCGGGGGTTTTTGGGGACTTAGGAACGGGGCGGTCGGGCGGTGGACGATCGGGCCGGTTCCGCTAGGATAGGCGACTTATGCCCAAGATCACCGTTGACGGCAAAACCATCGAGTGCAAAGACAAGCAGATGATCCTGCAGGCCTGCAATGAA
>JBQCCH010000747.1:0-4570 GCA_051962375.1 Tepidisphaeraceae bacterium | reverse complement strand
TCGACCTGCTGCTCAGCTACGGCAGCCTCGCGGTGGGCCACTGCCACCCGGTTGTTACCGAAGCGGTGCGCACGCAGCTGGAACTGGGCACGATGTACGGCACGTGCAATACCGTTGAAGTGGAATTGGCCGAGCAGATCTGCCGGATGGTGCCTTGCGCCGAACTCGTCCGGTTCGCCAACAGCGGTTCAGAGGCGATCTGCGGCGCCATCCGGGCGGCGCGCGGCTTCACCGGACGCACACGCATCCTGAAATTTGAAGGGCATTATCACGGCTGGGTAGACGTGCTCGCCGTGAGCAACCGCCCTTCCGCCGCCGACGCCGGCGACGCGCAACATCCGCGAAGCGTCGGCCATTCGCGGGGCATTCCGGATACGGTGGTGAACGACGTCATCATCGCGCCCTGGAACGATCGCGACGCGGTCCAGGCAATCCTCGATCTTCATGCGAACGAATTCGCGGCCGTCATCCTTGAGCCTATCGTCGCGAACAACGCCTGCACCATGCCCCAGCCCGGCTTCCTGGAATGGCTGCGCGACGCCTGCACCCAGCGCGGCATCGTGTTGATCTTCGATGAAATCGTCACCGGCTTTCGCGTTGCGGCGGGCGGTGCTCAGCAGTTGTTTGGCGTGACGCCCGATCTGGCCGTCTTCTCTAAGGCGGCCGGCGGCGGTTTCCCGCTCAGTGTTTTCGCGGGCAGTCCTGCGGTGATGCAACCGATCGCCGAGAATCAGGTCAAGCACGGCGGAACCTACAACGGCAACCCGATCTCCGCGACGGCGGCCCTGTCCACGCTGCGACTGCTGAATGAGCCGGCCAACCTCGATCGCATGCACCGCGCCGGCGAAGCGATGATCGATGAAATCCGCCGAAGCAGCCGAGATTACGGTGTTCCCTGTGTCGTGCAGGGCGTCGGCTCGATGTTCCAGGTCATCTTCGGACGCAGCGAGCCGACACGCGGCTATCGCGACCTGTTCACGGCCGATACCCAGCGTTATGCGGCATTCCAACAGGCCCTGCTGAAATACGGCGTGCACGCCAACAGTTCCGGCCTGGCGTGCTTCTTCACCTCGACCGCACACAACGCTGACGACATCGACATCGCCACGCGTGCGATCCGGCTGGCAATGAAATCGATCGTGTGAATTTTCATCGGAGTCACCCTTGCTTGCAAAGCTTTCCAATTTCGTAGCCGGCCACCTCACTCCGGAACAGCTCGCCGCCGGCTACCGCACGACGCCGCCGTGGCTGGCCCGACGCATCGCCCTGAGCAATTTTCGTCGCACGATTCGCTGGGCGGCGAAGCATTCGCCCTTCTACCGCGAGAAGTTTGCCGAGCACCGCATCGATTGGCGCGGCGTACGCTCACCGGCCGATCTCGGTGACTTTTTCACCACGCCACAGGACCTGATCGAGCGCGGCCCTGATTTCCTCTGCAGCCCGCCGTCGATTGTTTTTGAATCGTCGGGAACCAGCGGCAAGAACAAGCGGGTCTTTTTCGACCGTGCCGAACTCCGCGAGATCGGCCAATCGACGGCTGCCGGATTTCGGATGATGGGGATTCGGCCGGAAGATCGCGTGGCGACCGCGTTTGATTTTTCCATTTGGATTCCCGGCCTGATGACTCACTACGGGCTGATGGCCGCCGATTGCTTCTGCCTGGCTTTCGGCAAGGTCGATCCGCTGGAAGTTTATCGGCGGCTGGAGCTGCATCGTTTCACCGTAGTGCTCGGCGAACCAACCTGGCTGATCCGCCTCACCGAAATCGCCGAACAGGACGGCTGCCGTTATCCGTTGCGGCTGCTCATCGGCGGCGCGGAAGAAATGCCCGCTGCGGCGGTCCCTTGGATGCAGCGCGTCTGGCAAGGCGCCCAAGTCAAGATGTGCTACGGCAGCGTCGAGCAGGGACACGCCATCGGGTTTCAGCCCTGCAACTACGCCGACGGCTATCACCTGGATACGCTCGATTTTCTGCCTGAAATGGTCGACATCTCCGACGACGGCTGGGGCGAGCTCGTCTTCACCACGCTGCGCCGGCACGTGATGCCGCTGATCCGCTATCGCACGCGCGACATCACCCGCATGACCACAACCCGGTGCGAATGCGGCATCCACGCCCCGCGCATCGCTCGCATCCGCGGCCGTCGTGACGAACTGGTGGTCGCCAGCGGTGGTAACCTTTACCCGAAGCTGTTTGAAAGCATCCTGCTGCCGATCAGCGGGCTCACCCATGATTGGCAGGTGCAATTCAAGCTTCGTCACATTCGCGAAGTGCTTGAAATTCACGTCGAGACGTTGCGCAGCGACCATGAGAACGTCCGCGCTGAGATTTTCGCCCAGGCGACCCATCAGTATCCTGACCTGATGAAGAATTTGGCGCTGGGCATTTTTGAGATGAATGTCGTTTTCCATGAGCCCGGCACGATCCGCACCGGACGAAAACTCAAGCGGCTGATCGATCTGCGGTACTGCGGCGAACTTTCATCCCCGGCTCAAGACTCCGAAGCGCCAGACGACGCGCTGGTAACCAGCGAGGCATCATGCGTGACCGGCCGTTGAATCTTCTGATCATAGGCGACAGCATCGCGCTGGGCGCGACGGTCGTCATCGGGCACCAGGTGGTGGAGCGCGCTCGGCCGCACTTCATCGACTATTTACGCCACCGGCAATCGAACTGGGCGATCGAGGCGGATGGGCAAGTGCAGCGGACGACCGACAACGCCGTCGGCTTGATGCCGCAGCTCTTGGCCTGCCATCGGCCCGACGCGGTGTTGCTTGTCCTGGGCGGGAGTGACGCAGACCTGGATTGGAAGCGTTTCATCGTCAGCCGCGGCCGGCGCGTGCAGAGCAACACGCCGCTGCATCGATTCGCCGACAACCTGCGATCGTTGATCAGGATGATCACGATGAGCGGCGCAGCGCCCGTGCTGTCGGACGTGCCGAATCAAGATGTCTTGGCGCGCGGCGCGTGGCTGGGACAGCACATCGGGCAAAATCTGATGCCGTGGATTGAGGTTGGCGGCGGGCAGGCAGAATCCGACCGGCGGCTCGCCGAATACAACCAGATTGTCGAAGACGTCTCCGCCGAAACGCGTGTTGACATCGCCCGATGGGCCAAGGGCATCAGCACGCTGCCGCCCGCCGATCGATTCGGCCCCGACGCCACGCATCCGAGCGCACCGGCGCACCGGATCATCGCCCGCGTCGTCGAGCAAAGCATCCGCTCGGTTGCCGCTCAACTTCCGCCCCGCCGGCGGATCGTCGCCGAAGCTTAGCGCCGGGAGACCATCGTGCCTTCGCTCGAAGTCGACATCTGCGATCGCCTCACCTCAATCAGTGCGGCGGACTGGGGGCGACTGTTCCCCACGCTTGCCGACACGTACGGCTCGCTCCAAGCCCTGGAGCAGAGCGGGATGGAGGGATTCGCGTTCGGCAGCATCGTGGTCAGCGAGGATGATTCGCCGCTGGTGGTCGTCCCGTTGTTTCGGACCAAGCTGAAGCTGGAAACACTGGCCGACGGACGAATTCGATCAACCCTGGCTTGGCTGGCGCGCGTGCCCGGCATGGCGCGGCTGCTCCACGTGGGGGTGCTGGGCATTGGCTTCGTGGAAGGAGAATGGAGTGAAATCGGCTATGACCGGTCTGCCGGTTCGGCGAAAATCGGGCATGCGATGACACTGGCACAGGCCGCGCTCCGCAACGCCGCCGCTCATTGGCGATTGCCGCTCGAGATCGGTCTGAATTTCACCACCGATGCGCTTGCCTTCGCAGGGGCGGAGTGGACGCAGGCGTATGCACGCATCGACACCTATCCCTGCGCCTACCTCCCGGTGACGGGCCGCTCGGTCGACGCATACATCGGCGGCCTTTCAAAAAACGCCAGAAAAGACATTCGGAAAAAGCTCCGCGAGTGCGGCCCCGTGCGCATCGAAAGCGTCAACGAAATTGAGCCTCATCTGGATGCGATCTATGCGCTCTACGTTGACACCGTCGATCGCGCGGAACTGGCGCTCGGTCGGCAGTCGCAGGCATTTTTTCGGCACATCACGCAGCACGAGCCTGCAGCGCATTACGTGCTCTACTGGCTCGGCGACGAATTGATTGCCTTCAACCTGCTGGTTCGGCACCGAGACCGACTCATCGACAAGTACTTCTGCATGAAGCCCGATGCGGGCCGCGCCAATAGCCTGTATTTCGTCTCGTGGATTGAGAACGTTCGGTATTGCATCGAACAAGCGATCCCTGTCTACCACGCCGGTCCCGGCGCGGAGATGGTGAAGCGACGGCTGGGCGCCCAGTTTATCCCCAGCATCACGTTGTTCCGGCACCGTAACCCGATCGTGCAGATGGTATTGAAAAGCCTGCGTTCCCTCTTTGCATACAAGTCAGACAATTGTCGCACGGACAATCATGCAACCGCGCCCGAAGCGCCGGCGGCGATGGGATTGGCTTCATGATCGCGTCGCCAACGCTAACCGCGCTGGATTGGGACGGTTGGCCGGCGCGGTATGCCGCGCTGCAGTCACGAATCCACAGGACGATCGATCTCACCGATCTGGCCCGCGCGAGC
>JBQCCH010000746.1:0-3276 GCA_051962375.1 Tepidisphaeraceae bacterium | reverse complement strand
TCCCCTTCGCCTGGTGGGAAATCAGGACCGAGATCGACGGCGTCTGCAAACTGCGCCCGACCGCATTCAGGATCGCCGCCGTGATCAGCAGCAGAAACACCGGGTGCAGCGCGATGTGCGTATACAGCAGCATCGCCCCCGCGAAGATGAGCGGCCCGAAGGTGGCCAGGTTCCATTCGCCGAGCATTCGCGTCAGCGGCCCGATCAATCGGCCCTGCACGATGATGATCACCACGCCCGCGAGCGTGAACATCAACCCGATTTCCATCGGCGAGAAGGCGAACCGATCCTGCAGGAACAGCGCGAAGACCGATTCGCTCATCACGAAGGCGAACATTGACAGAAACCACACGAGATTGATCTGCGCCAGGATCGGCTCTCGCATGAGGCGGAGCGAGCGGACGAAGTGGCCGTCGGTGGAGTGGATCGGTTCCTTGAGCGATTCCGGGAGCTTGCGATACGAGAGCAGGGCGGCCGTCACGGAAAATGCCGCGGCCGCCAAGGGCGCCAGCGCCGGGTGGATCGACGCCAGCAATCCGCCGATGCCCGGCCCCAGCGCAAACCCGATGCCGAACGCCGCGCCGAGCAGGCCCATGAATTTCGCCTTGTGCTGCGGCTCGACGATGTCGCTCACGTACGCCTGCGCCGCCGACAGATTCCCGCCCGAGAAGCCGTCGACGAATCGAGACACATAAATGATCGCCAGTCCGATCAACGGATTGCCGAAATGGACGGCCGTCGCGAACGCCAGCGTGATGGACGCGATCGCGCTGCCCGCCTGCGACAGAATCAGCACCGGTCGGCGGCCGACGCGGTCGGAGAGCGAGCCCAGCAGCGGCGCCGCGATGAACTGGCACAGCGAATAGGCCGACAACAAGAGCGTGGCCTGGAATTCACTCGCGCCAAAATCCCGCGCGTAGATCGGCAGCAGCGGCAGGATGATGCCAAACCCCACCATGTCGGCCAGCACGATAGGAACAGGATCTTGAAGCGCGTTTTGTTTTGAGCGTTCGCGTCGGCGTTGGGCTCGATCACATCTGACATCGTGGCGATTTCTTTCGTGAGTTACTGTTGTCCGTTTTTCACAGCGCCCGGCTCGGTGAGATTGGCATCCTTCCAGAGCTGGCTGAGCGTTTGCCGATCGGTCGGCAGGATTTCGGTCTTCGCGCTGTCATTGATGGAACCGAGAAATTTTCCCTCGGGCGACATGTAATGGGTGGTGACGATGCCGTCATACCCAAATTTGTCGGTGATCGGGACGGCCCGAACTTTTTTGCCGTCGATCGTGACTTCCCGCTCGGCCAGCACATCGACATACCGGAGCATCACCGCCCGGCGGTCGGGCGCGTAGCAGGCGAACAGATATCCATTCGGCCGATTCAGCGGCAGCAGGCGCGGGAGCATGGTGGCCAGCGCCTGGGGCAGATAGAACGGCGGCAATTCCCGCTGCAGCGGCTGGGCGACGGCGCTGCGCCCTTCGTCGCGGACGGTGAGCATGTATTTATCGACTTCGCGGTAGGGCAGGTCGGACCGCTCGCCGGGCTTGGCCGCATCGAGCCGGCTGAAATCGTCGGACTTCAGGTTATTGTCAAACACCCGCTCGCGGTTCATGTCGCTGGCGCCCACTTGCGAGAACCAGTTCACCTTCATTTTTTCCGACTTGGCGGTCGGATCATTGGTGACGCTGACGTTCGACCAGACTTCGTGCCGTCGATCGAAGGTGACGAACATCCAGTTTTCGACGTCCAAGCGCTTGCCTTCGTCGCCGGTAGTGCGGGTCCGCACGCCGATGCGCAGGCCGGTCGCCTGTTGCGGGTCTGGGGCGCCGTTGCGCGCTTCCCCCTCGCGCGGCAGCGCGTCGGCCGGCTGCTCGACGATGTAGGCGTAACCCGTGTCTTTGCCGTCTTGGCGAATGCGAAGGTATTGCTCCGGCAGCAAGGCGCTCAGAAGCTTTTGCTTCGTCCAATCGACAAACAGCGCCCGCGTGCGGAACAGGCGTTCTTCCTGGTCCTGGCGGATGTGGGTCAGGTCGACCGATTGAATGCTGTCGATGATCGCGCGGAACGTCGCGGCGGCTTCGACCATGGCCGGCGTTTTTTCCGCCTTCTCCGCCGGTGCGGGGCAGGTCATCGCCAGCGAGAAATAAAGTCGCGGCGTCGCCTGGATCAACACTTCCTGCAGCAACGTCGGCTGCTTGCGGATTTTGGTCTGGGCGATGATCACGCCCATTTTCAGGTCGCCGGTGTCGAGGATGTCGCTGCGCAGCACGTCGGCGGTCGGGTCGGCCGAGCGGAGCTGGTTGATGGCGGCCGACAAATAGCCGGCCTGGGCGACGCCCTTATCGTCCGTCCAGTCCCGCAACTTGGCATCGCTGGGCAATTCCAGCCGATCGAATTCGAGCATCCATTGTTTGTCGTCGCGAGAGAAACGGACGACTTCATTGGCGCTGACCTTATCGAGCCGCTTCGCGTCGGCGAAAGGCCTGAAGGAGACTTCGTACGGCCCCGAGAAACGCTCGCCCAGTTGAATGGGCGCATCTGCGGCAAAGGCCAGCGTAGTGGCACTGAGCAGGACGGCGATGCTGGCATAACGGATCATGACGGGCTCCCTCGATCGACACCCTCGCTCGGCAACCGAGCAGGCGAGCCGCGATTGTACACACTGCACGCGCAAATCAATGTGGCCGATCGATCGACGTCGGCCGGCGTATGATCGGATGATGCGACTGACGCTCAGCGACTTTGCCGCCACGCTCGATCAGACGGCCGCCACCTCCAGCAAGCTGGCCAAACAACAGCGGCTGGCGGAATTGTTTCGCACGCTTCACGCCGACGACCTGCGCCTGGCGGTGCGCTACACCGCGGGCAGGCCCTTCCCGGCGACGGATGAACGGGTGATCGGCGTCAGCGGTCGGATCGTCAGCGATGTCGTGCTGGAGCTGCTTTCGATCGACGCCGATGCATTTCGGTCGGCCGCGATCCGCCGCGGTGA
This sequence comes from Tepidisphaeraceae bacterium, assembly GCA_051962375.1. Lineage (GTDB taxonomy): Bacteria > Planctomycetota > Phycisphaerae > Tepidisphaerales > Tepidisphaeraceae > RYN-431. The sequence goes on along the minus strand of JBQCCH010000746.1, from coordinate 285 downwards.
GCTCGGCGAAGCCGTGGGCGAAGTCTGGCCCGCCGCGCCGGAAGGGGCCGAGCCGGTGCTGACGCTTGAAGATATTCACCAGGCCTTCGAGCGTCTGGCCGGCACCACGCAGCCGGGCGTGAAACGCGGCATTGTTCGAGACCTCTTCGCGCGTTGCGTGCACCCGCGCGAGGCGTGTTATCTGGCGAAAATCCTGGTGAGCGACCTGCGGACGGGCGTGCAGGAGGGCGTGCTGCAGGCGGCGGTGGCGGTGGCTTTTGAGGTGACGCTGGCCGAAGTGCTCCG
>JBQCCH010000745.1:0-2966 GCA_051962375.1 Tepidisphaeraceae bacterium | reverse complement strand
CAAGCCGTGCACACGCCCAGCCCCCAACATCATCAGGCCGACATCCTCGTCCTCGGCGCGGGCATCGCCGGCCTGATCGCCGCGCGGGCGCTGTCGCGCGATCATCGCGTGATCGTGCTGGAAGCGCAAGACCGCGTGGGCGGCCGCATCCATTCCCAGCCCATGGCCGGCCACCCGCTTCCGATCGAACTCGGGCCTGAATTCATCCACGGGCATGTCTCCGAAACGTTCGATCTGCTCAAGCAGGCCGGCCTGACCGCGTATGAGTTGCCCGATCTGCATCAGGACATCGATCGCGGCCGGCTCATCGATACCGCCGCCGACTGGGAAGCTGCCGAAACGCTGCTGGAACGCCTCGCCGGCGTCGATGCCGACATGACCTTCGCCCAGTTCCTGGAGCGCCACGCCCGCGACGTGCCCGATCCCGTCCGCCGCCGCGCGATCGCGTACGTCGAAGGGTTCACCGCCGCCCGGCAAAACGACATCGGCATCAAAGCCCTGGCGATCGCGCAGGCGGCCGAAGCGAGCATCGATCCCACGCAATTCAAACTCATCGGCCCCTACGACGCGCTGCCCCGCTCCGTGGGGCGTCAGATCGCGTCGCCGTCACGCATCGATCTGCAAACCCAGGTCCGGCACATCCGCTGGACGGCCAGCCACGTTGAAGTGGGCGCGATCGGCGTGGGCGGCCCTTGCACGTATCAGGCGTCGCGCGCCGTCATCGCGCTGCCGCTGGGGATCCTGCAGCAGCCGCCCGATGCGCCCCGCGGCGTGCGCTTCGAACCCGAAATCCCCAGCCGGTCCCTGTGGCGCGACCATTTCGCGATGGGCCCGGTCATCCGCTGCGTCGTTCGCTTCCGCGAAGCCTTCTGGGAATCGCAGGAAGACCTGCAGCACATCCACATGATCCACAACCCCGACGCGCCGTTCCCCACCTGGTGGACGACGCGCCCGCTCCGCACGGCACAGCTCACCGGCTGGTGCGGCGGGGCGGCGGCGGACCGCTTGCCGAGCGACGAGCCAGCCGTCCGCGCCGCTGCCATCGAGAGTCTCGTTCGCTTGTTCGGTCGCTCCAAAGAAGACCTGCTCCCGCGGATCGAGACGATGACGATCCGTGACTGGCGAAACGATCCGAACACCTTCGGTGCCTACAGCTACCCCCGCGTGGGGGCGGCCGACGTCGCCGAGCAACTCACCCGCCCGATTGCCGAAACGCTCTACTTTGCTGGCGAACACACCGACCTCCCGCAGATCGGCACCGTCGCCGCCGCCATCGCCAGCGGCACCCGCGCCGCCGCCCAAATCCGCGCCGCCGCTTCCAATCGCGACTGAACTGGACGTCGCTCCCGTCGACCAAGCATTCGCCCTTTCTCGCATTCGCTCAGGCACCTTTTCGCCGCCGATACGCCCGCGGGCTCTGCCCGGTCGCGGCCTTGAAGCGCAGCGTGAAATAAAACGGGTTCGCAAACCCCACCTCCGCCGCAATCTGCTTGATCGGCAGGTCCGTGATTTCCAGCAATTGCTTGGCCCGTTCCAGTCGCTGCTGCTCGTAGTATCGCTGCGGCGTCAATCGCGTCTCCCGACGAAACAAGTACGACAACCGCGACACCGACAACCCCACCTCGGCGGCTACGTCATCGAGCGAAACCGTCGTTTTCAAATGCTCGCACAGATATTCCTGGGCCTGCGCGATGCGCGGATCCGGCGCGGTCGTGCTCGCCAGCGGCGATTCCGTGTCGCACCACAGCAGCGCCTCTTCCAGCGCATTCATCGCCATGCTCGTGCGCAACCGGTGGGGCCCGAGCGCCCGGCGGTGCATTTTCGCCAAGGCCGCCTCCACCCGCCGCCGCGCCGCCGGTCGGGTAATTCGCAGCCGCAGCAATCCCGCCGCCCCCTCAGCCGCGCTCGGCCAGCTCAGCCAGGGCGCCCATTCCGGACGCGGATGAAAGTGCGCCCACAGCAAATCCCACTGTTTCGCCCCGTTCGCAATGCCGTAATCGTGCAGAACGCCCGGGGGCAACAGCACCGCATCGCCTGGCTCGGTGATGATCTGCCCGCCCTCACCGCGGCCGTCCCCCGGGGCGTTCCCCTGGCCGTCCCGCGACGCATATCCAAAGCGTCCGTGCCCGGCCACCGTGTAAATCAGCAGCCAGTCGCGCGTGCCCCCGGGCCGATACGCGAAATACCCCGTCCCCTCCACGAAGTGCCCCGTAATGATCCGCTGCGGCGGCACGTGCGGTGTCTCGATGAGTGGCCTCATGCAGGAAGATATTATAGGTTTTCAGGCGGCGATTGAATGGAGCGCGGGGGCCGATTGTCCGATGATTCTGCGGAACAGGAGTAACAGGAACCATGTCCCAGACACTGAATCCGATGAACACGCTGACCCCCGCCGAGGCAGAGGCTTACGCCGCGAACGGGTACCACGTCGCCCGCGGGCTTTTCTCGCCCGATGAAATCCGCGAGATTTTGACGGCCTTCATGGAAGAGGCAAAGAACGGGCCCGTTGAAGGGCTCAGCGAATTTAAGCATGGATCGACCGAGGCGTATTCGCCCGACGATCCGCTTCGGTATTACCCGCGCATGATGCTCCCGCACATGCACCGGGAGAAGCGGGTGGGGCAGCTCGCGTACAACTACATGCTCGACATGCGCATTCACGACATCCTGGCCGACCTGCTCGGCGATGAGCCGCTGGCCGTGCAGACGATGTTTTACTTCAAGCCGCCCGGCGCTCGCGGCCAGGACCTGCACCAGGACGATTTTTACCTGCGCACCAAGCCCGGCAATTGCATGGCCGCCTGGCTCGCGGTCGATGACGCCGATCAGGACAACGGCGGCATGCTCTGCGTGCCCGGCACCGCCGACTATGAAGTGCAGTGCCCGACCGAAGCCGACAAAACCAAGTTCTTCACCACCGAACACGTCGAGCCGCCGCCGGGCACAAAGCCCGTGCCCGTGAACCT